>CANGSR010000168.1 GCA_947456055.1 Chitinophagaceae bacterium | reverse complement strand
TCTGCCTCGCCAATTCAAATCGTTCTGACCGTGGAAAGCGGTACTGACAGATTTGAATTCCATTTTCAGCTTTTGCAATATGAATTTCGGTCACTTTCCGACAGATTTGGACTGACATGATTGATCCAGCGGAAGACATCTTGTCTATGGCTTTTACTATTAAATGAATACTCCTCATGTACAGATAACCTTTAGGTAACTTATAGGTAACCCGGTGGTAATCTTTAGTTAACCTTGGATTTGGAGTTTTGCATCCAAATAAAACTACAGAAAAATGAAGAAATTTTTATTCGCAGGTGCAGTATCATTATCAGCCTTATTTATGATGCCGGCAAGCAGTCAGGCACAAGGCACATTAATCCATTATTGGAATTTCAACAATTTCACTAGTGCAGTACACTTACCAGATATTGCCAGCCTGGGTGCTGATTTTTCGGTTTTAGACACTGCCAAGGCAAGGATAACTTATATGCCAATGCCACCGGGAGTATCATCATCTTACACTTCGTATTGCGATTTCGTAACCGGCGATACCACCAATGCAAGAATGGCTGCCCCAGCAGGCAATGGTTTCCGTGCAAGGAACCCAAGTGACAGTATGGAATTGTTGATGTATATTCCATCAACAGGATATGGCAATTTAAAACTGAGCTATGCGTCACAGGCATCAAGTATTACAAGTGGCCAGTTGCATCAGATTTTCTCTTATAGTGTGGATAGCGGAAGCACATGGCAAACAAGCGGTACTGGCCTTTCTGAGTGGGCTGATAGTGCATGGTTGTCTTTCAACATTATCACCCTTCGTATCACTGACCCTGCTGCATATGATAACCGCAAACTGGTTTTCAGGATTACTTTCAATGGTAATGCATCTGGAACAAGTGGTAATAACAGGTTTGATAATATCACACTTGACGGTGATGTATACCACACAAGTGGTGTAGCTGCTGTAGCTGGTATCAGTGCTGAATTATTCCCTAATCCGGCTACTGAAAACCTGACTATTACTACTAACAATGACTTAGCTAAAGTAGTAACTGTAGTTAACACTATGGGCCAGACAGTATACACTGCAAATGAGCAAAGCCGTGTAATCAATATCAACACTACCGCATTCACTCCAGGTAACTATTTCGTTATCCTGCAGGATGTTAAAGGCAATGCAACCAAGCAGGCTTTTGTAGTTGCTGGTAAATAAGATTTACTTTTCTTAAATGATTATCTCCTAAATTGGTTTTTGTGACCGGTTTGGGAGATTTTTTGCGGTGGGGATGACTTCACGAAACTAATATATCGGCATAAGTGATTCAATGCCTAGGTTTGGTATATTTACAGTATCAAAAATGCTCTATGAACTTATCCAATGCCTCCTATAAATGGTATAACAAATTTACGGCCTTCTGTATTTTGTTCCGGATATTTAATGGCGGTTGGATGTTATTCGGTGCACTAATAATCCTTCTACCCTATTATATAGTACATTGGATTGGACAGATGAAGGCTTATGAAGGCAAAAACCTCACAAAAAAGGACCTCATATATATAAATATCTCAACAGTCTTGTTTTTCCTCTCAAACATAACACAACCTGAAGAGGATGAACACAAAAGCTTCTATATTTTTGAACGTTACATTGGCAAGCAATTACCACCTCCAGATTCATTTTTTGATTGGCACTTCTTAGCCTATTTTGGTTGGATATTCGTTTTAGATATTGCAATAAATATTTATTTCCTATTCAGATTCAAACATATCAAATTATACACATGAACTATAACTTTAGGTGGAAGAAATCCAAGTGAATTAGATTTCGGAAATCAGGAGATTTCCTGCCTCCAGGACGTAGTCTGAAGACAACGCCCAACTACATTACCCTAATACTTTGGTAGGAGAAAGGACCATTATATATAAACTGCCTCTAAATACTTAACCTCTTCTCTTCTCCGCTGAATTCCTCCAGCTGCTTAGCTATTTTTTTGTTCCACTTTTCTTGTACTGCCCTTCTTAGTGAATGCTTGGTTTGGCGGTCGTACTTATTTTGGCAGTGGTGCCAACTCCTGCGGTTTCTTTGAGAGATGAGGCTGAACTTCAATTTTGATGCGGAATTATGCCCATGTTCTAATTGATAATCATCGAATGATTGTCGCAATTTCCGGGTATAGAGCTCGGTGATATCGAAGTGTAATTGTTCGTGTTTTAATAAGTATGCATTTGGGGTTTTACTTCTTTTCCAAGACTTTTTAGCAATAAACAGGCAGTACACTTTTACGTCAATGCTGTCTTCGCTGTATCGGTCTAATTTATAATGGATAAAAGATGCTGTGGCTGCGGCAAATCTGGATTTATGCGGCTTTTTCCCTTTGAAATCATCCCATGTAAGGGGGCGGTCTTTATTCCAGGGGATAAACTGGGCGTAGCTGTTTACTGACGTTAATAATAGTAGGGTAAGTAATAGGGATATGATTAGGATGGACTTTATCATGGGTTTCTTTTGCTGCCATTTGGTGATTATTATTCAAAAGTAAGGAAGAAAAGGGATTGAGCGTGGAGGAGAAAAATGAGATGCATGCTAGTTGCAAACTAGAGGATTTTGTCTTCATCAATAATCAAATATTTAATTGGCACTAGGTAAATTTCGAGGCAAAAACCACCCAAAGAGGTAGTTGACACAGCAGTTTTTATGTAAGAATTTTGTGTCTGAAAATATAAACAATGAAACTCCAACAATTTTCACAGCTATTAGGTGCACTTGAAGCAGGTTAGCTGCAGACTCAGTGGCTCGAAAGTAGCAACTAAATTTATAGTAACGAACTAGGCCGAAAATCCGATTGAAGAGTAGGCGAAAAAGAAATGTCGATAGCAACTGAATTCGGACGGCATCCATTTGGACGAATTGCCCCAATTCATCCAAATTCCGGAAGATCCCTGCTTGAGATAAGTAAAAACTGATCGACAATACACATATAAATATTTATATACTTTTATTTAACACTTTAAATATAATATCATGAGCATAATACTAAATGGTGGCCTAAAAAGTTACGTGAAATATATCAATGCGGAAGGAACCGAAGTAATACATCCCGTTCATATAAATGTTCCAGATGAGCCTCTGATTCAATTATATAATAGAAATTGGGCAAGCTATTTAAATTCTCACAATATTAGGAACACAATAGAGAATGACATACATAAACATATACCTGGCGCCTATAATTTCAAACATTATATACCCAGTAACGGTATTCTATTTGCTGATCTTTTCGAAATCACAGTGAACTCTGAGAAAGGAAAACGGTTAATATTAACCTACAAGCTCTTTGGCTTTTCAACTTCATTTAATTTTCCAAATAACATTCCCTGGGCAGATAGAAGTTTTGATACTGTAGTTAATATAAGTTGCGACGTAATTCAAAAAACCACACTCTTTTTCCCAAGCCAATCAAACAGTAATATTAGGGTAGAATCTATCGAGTGTCAACGCCAAAACCAAAGTTGTAGTTTAGATACGGTATTCCACAATTTTTCTTTTAATTTAGATAACTTTGGTTCAGCCATTGAAGATTTTAAAAATAATGATATTGTTCAAGGCCTGAACAATAATCCGACAGATTTGAATTTTGCTTATTCACGTGGCTTTACGGGGAGGGATATTACAATTACGAATCAAAACTTCTTGTCAGGTACAGATATTGAGATTTCAATATATCACAAAAGAGATCCAGCACCAACTATAGTAAACGATTTGGTTTCTAACTTTCCCAGTTTCACAATTCCTCCGTCCATAGTCCCCTCATTAAACCCCGTTAATATAGGTAAAGATTTAAGAATCACAGGCTCCTCTTTTGGAATTGAACAGTTTGACTTATTGAGTTTTAGTTGGAATGATACAACTTCAGGAGATATACAACATACTGAAATCGAGTGGGGACATTTAGACAATGGGGAAACAGTGCCAAAATTAGCAAACATTTCAAATAAAAGCTATGCAAGAAACCCAAATGATGGTAAAAACAAGTACATATTGCATCATTTGAAACAAAATTCAAGGTATGCAATTCGAGTGCGGGATTACGATAATTATATACCTAATCAACCCCAATTTTGTACATGTACTGACTGGCAATGGAAAATATTGAGTACAAGATTCCCCCAAGAAATTTTAATTACATTGGAAAGCCAAACTCACCAATCAACGTTTTTGGGGCATGTTACCATAGATGAAACCGGCGGGTTTAATTTAGATATAGTTGTACCTAATGTACCTAGTGGGGATTACAAACTTGTTGCAACTAATTTTTATAGATTTCAAAGACCCGTACACAATCCTCCAATTGCGGTGTACAAGTATCTAAAAATATCGAATACACATGATACATTGTTGCCGGTGATTCATATAATCAACCCTTACAATGAGCAATTTATAATGGAACCAGTTGCCATTATGGAATCTTACCCACAATATGTACAGGGCCAAAACTTTGCACCTAACAAAATGGCAAATCTAAAAGTTGATAACGATTCTGGAGAATTGCTAAAAACTGTAACGACTGATAATAACGGGAAGTTTAAAACCCAAATTATTTGGCCGTCACTGCATCGTGGACAATCTTACCAATCGGTTCTTTTTGCAAAACAAGGAACTTTAGAAACAAGAATAAAATTGGATGTTGTGCAAATACCACATTGACATTGTGATTTGTAATTTACCGCTCCTCAGGGTTTCCTCTTTTATAGTGGAACCCAGAGGGGTCGTGGGGCAACGGCGCAAACACTGCTGCTGGATGCAATGGGAGATGAAAAAATAAATATGGACTAGGCAGAAAAACCTACAGTATAGAGTAGGTACGAATTTGTTGAAATACGAAAAAAAACAAGGCAAAAATCATGAAAAATACACTAATATTAGTATGCCTGATGGCAATAGGTAATCTTGTTAAAGCACAGATTATCACTACAGTCGCTGGAAACGGCTCATTCGGCTATATAGGAGATGGTGGCGCTGCCACAGTTGCCCAACTAAATGCCCCTGTTAGTGTGGCTATAGATGCCGGTGGCAATTTCTATATCGCTGATAACCAAAATAATGTTGTGCGAAAGGTAAGCCCTGGCGGAATAATCAGAACTGTAGCCGGAAATGGAACTGCTGGTTATAGTGGGGATGGCGGGCCTGCTATTGCTGCTAAACTGAACCGGCCAAGTGGTGTTGCCCTGGATGGTAGTGGCAATTTGTATATCGCTGAAATTGAAAATAATGTGGTGAGGAAAGTAACTGTAAGTGGTATCATAAGTACTGTGGCAGGACATTATACGGGTACTCTGGGTGCCTATAGTGGTGACGGAGCAGCGGCAACAATAGCAGACCTATCGGGACCAACGCATATAGCTATAGATGGTAGCGGCAATTTGTATATAGCTGACCTTTTTAATAATGTAATTCGCAAAGTGAATACTGCTGGTATTATAAGTACTGTGGCGGGTAATTATTATGGCTCGCTAGGAAGCTACAGTGGAGATGGGGGATCCGCTACTAATGCATATATTCACGGGCCTGATGGTGTTGCTGTGGACGCCATAGGTAATATATATATAGCCGATGAGCAGAATAATGTAATCCGTAAAGTTAACACGGCAGGCATTATAAGCACTATAGCAGGCAACCATGCCTTAGGCGGAGGTTATAACGGGGATGGAGTGGCTGCAACAGCTGCCCAAATGTATTTCCCTGATGGTATAGCATGCGATGGAAGTGGCAATCTTTATATTACAGATAGAGTGAATAACCGTATCAGGATGGTAAATAGCTTGGGAATCATTTCCACAATAGCTGGAATAGGATTTAGCTCATCTTTTGGTGATGGAGGCCCTGCTACAGATGCAGGCTTGAATAACCCTTCGGATGTAAGCCTGGATGGAATGGGTAACCTATATATAGCAGATGCCAATAACTATACAATCAGAAAAATAATCTGCATGACTACACCTGAAGCTGGTATTATTTCTGGGCCGTCATCAGTATGCACTTATCATAGTATAAGCCTTACAGAAACAGCACATGGCGGCACATGGTCATCAAGTGGCAGTGCTACCATTGGCAGTACAGGCGTGCTAACGGGTGTTTCGGCCGGCACTGCTAGTATTACGTATACAGTTGTTTCAGCTTGTGGCACATCTTCAACTGTAAAAAATGTAATCATCAACCCTACCCCATCTGCAGGTATTGTTACCGGGCCGGATAGTGTATGTATTGGAACGGGAAATGAAATAACATTGACAGACACTGCGACAGGTGGTACCTGGAGTGCGGCAAATAGCAATGCACATGTATCAGGCACAGGATTAGTAACAGGCGTAACAACCGGCACGAATATTATAAGCTATACCGTCACCAATGGCTACTGTACATCAACAGCGCAAAAAACAATTTATGTTCATGAATGTAATACAGGTGTGGATGAAATAAACCAGACATCAAAGGAGGTATGGATATATCCTAATCCAACTGAAAAAACATTGAATATTGCTTCAAATACAGTCATCATTAAAATAGCCCTATGCGACATAACCGGCAGGGAGCTAATGACCAGTAATTACTCTGGTACAAATGTGGAGATTAATATTTCTGCTTTAGCTAATGGAGTGTACTGGTGCAAGGTAAATGATAGGTATTATTATAAAATTATTAAGTGGTAAGGTGGCTTGCTTTAGCAGGGATAGATTGGGTAAAATAGGAACGAAGGAAGAGATAAATAAAGAGCGGGAAAGAGAGCTGGAGCGGAGGGAAATAGGAGAAAGGGAGGCATCGCTAACGCTCTGCGCTCCCTTTCTCATTTTTGTGCCCAGGACTGGATTCGAACCAGCACATCCTTGCGAACGCTGCGACCTGAACACAGTGCGTCTACCAATTTCGCCACCTGGGCCTTTCTTTCACCCTTTGGAACCGTGTAGGCTAATTGGTATGTAGCCGTATTCCGCTAAGGGATTGCGAAGTTAATCTGTTTTTTTCATTTTCTGGAAAAATTGAGGAGTTTTTTCGGCGAAATGTATTTTTCCTAAAATGACCTATTGGCACTGTGATTAAAAATCCCATTCCATCCGGATTGTGAATAAAAATCCCTACCAGCGCAGTATTTATACACTTTGGGAAATGGATTTAGCTTTTGGATGATGAATACCTTCAAAGAAGGAGTTTTATTTGCAGTTCCGGATGTCCCTATCGGAACATTGCGGAACAACGCTATTTTTTGAAGTATGATTTTTCATTTCAACTATTTAGCCCTTTGCATTACATTTGGTGTTAAGACTTATAATGGCAAAGAATTCTACTACTGAACATATTAAGGCACCTAATCCTACTGTGCCGGCTCCAATGGAAAGTGGAACCGGCGATGATAATGGTCTGCTTCCTAATGCTTTAAAGTCGTTTAAGGTACAGGCAATTATTATTGCCATTCTGGCTGTGATACTTTATATCAATACCTGGCAAAATGAAATGGCGTTTGATGACAATATCGTTATTGTGCGCAATGAGTATGTGCTGCAAGGGGTGGCTGGGATTCCTGACATATTGACTAAGGATGGGTATGAAAGTTATTACAGGCAGTTTAATGCAGATAACCAATTAATAGGTGGGCGTTACAGACCGCTTTCGTTGGTCACGTTTGCCCTGGAGCAGCAATTGATGGGACCAATTGAAAAAGACAAGGTAGATAGTGTCATCCACCACGATTTTGCGCCTGATATGAAGGGAGCCTACGAGCAGCAACTACTGCACCAAATGCATGTGCGCCACTTAATGAATATCCTGTGGTTTACGCTATCAGTTTTGGTATTGCTTTATTTTCTGAGGTATGTGGTTTTTAAGAGCAACCCGGCAATTGCTTTTATCGCCTGTGTATTATTTACTATTCATCCCATACATACCGAGGTTGTGGCCAATGTGAAGAGCCGGGATGAGATAATGTCGCTACTTTTTATCAGCCTTACCTTTATTAGTGCTTTTAAATATTTGGATCATAAAAAAACATCATGGTTATTGGCTGCACTAGGCAGTTTATTACTAGCCCTTTTGTCTAAAGAATATGCCATTACCTTATTGGTATTGCTTCCTCTGTCTTTTTATTTGTTTAGCAATCGTTCTATTGGTAAAAGCTTATTGGGTACGCTACCCTATTTAGCAGTATCCTTTTTATACCTCATGTACCGTTTTAGGATTGTACCACCAATGGGGGTTGATGCTGACACTAATATTTTGAATAATCCCTATGCCCTTGCCGGGGGCAGCCAGAAATTAGCTACTGAAATATCTACTTCACTCAATTATTTGAAACTACTCTTCTTCCCCCATCCCCTTACCTTCGATTATTCTTATAACCAGATACCCTATTCTACCTTTGGCAATGTCAAGGTTTGGCTTTCCTTATCAGTACATGGTGGTTTGATAGCTGGCATGATTTATTTTTTTAGAAAGAAAAGTGCTTTGAGTTTCGGTATCGCTTTTTACCTTTTGAACCTCTTCCTGATATGCAATATCATATTTGATATTGGGGCTACTATGGGCGAAAGGCTTATTTACCATTCATCATTAGGATTTTCTATTTGCCTCGCATGGTTAATCTATAAGGGTGCTGAGATGCTCAAACCAACTAAAACCGGAAGTTTGGCCATGGCTGCACTAATGCTGGTATTGGTGGTGGGTTGCGGATATGCTACAATTGAGCGCAACCCTGACTGGAAGAATAATAATACTCTGTTTACCCACGATGTGGAAATTTCGCAAAATAGTGTACTGGCTAATGTAAATGTAGCCATTACCCTCATGAATGGCTCAGATGCAGAAAAGGACTCTTTAAAAAGGGTGAATGACTTAAGGAAGTCAATTGCGCTCTATAATAAGGCACTTTCCATACATCCTACTTATGATAAGGCTTACCTGAATAAGTCTTTAGCGTGGTTTAGGTTGGGCATTTTCGACAGCGTAATGACCAACCTGGATAAAACAAGAACCATGTACCCTAATCACCCACAGTTACCAGCTATTTACTATAATCTTGGTATTGCATTTGCCAATAACCACCGATTTGATAAAGCGTTAAATTGCTGGGATATTACCCGGAAATTGGCACCTAACTACCCAAATGTACCTGAACAGATTATGGCAGTGCAAACGGCCATGAGAGAGCTAGCCAACAAGCCTGTGGATAGTTTGAAAATGGGGAAATAGAAAGTGGTAAGAATACTCATCTCGTAAATCAGAGGATAAGTTGCCAATATAAAAAAGAGGAATGGGGCAACTACAAAACACCTCATCATCATGAGTTTTCATTACTGATTTTATCAACTAACTCCAGGATAATATCACCAAAATCAGCTTCTTTAGATTTTACGTCTTCTATTGATTTGAATATCACTAACCTACGTCCATCCTTATAATCACCCTCCAGAAGGCCACCTGAATTTTCAACATTTGCTCCTCGCAAAAATATTAACCTGACACAATCCTTCTTAAATAAATTAAACCCAACAATATATCTTTTATACTCCTTTGGTTTGAAGGGTAACATATTACCAGTATAGAAGAAACAAGGTGCATTCCAGTAAATTTCCTCACCTATATCAGGGTGAATTGTAAGAATATATTGTCTTACATAGGCTATTAAATCTTTCATAGGATGATTTAATACAGCCATAAAATCATCCACAGCCTGAGAATCAGAAGGTTTTGAGTCCCTTTGATTTTTGTCTTTTGAGGACATAAAAACCGTTTAAAGGGCATAGACCACTGGCTATCATTAAGTGATAGCCAATGGCCTATACCAAATTAACTAATGAGATTCGGTATACTTCTTAAAATTATTCAGAATCATTTGCCAACCCGCCTGCTGCATTTCAGCTGGATTTTGATTTTCAGGGTCGAAACTTTCAGCAACTGTAGTTTGCTCATCAGTTTCAGTGAATTTGATAATAACTTGCCTACCATCAGCCAGACCATAATGAATCAGTGAGTTTGGTACTACTTCACTATATATTCCTTCAAAATCAAACCCAAACGAGCCATCCTTGGCTTCCATGCGGGTCAAAAACTTACCACCAGTTCTGATATCATTTTCGGCTCTTGGTGCATGCCAATCATCACCTGCAAAATACCATCCTGTAATGTGGTCAGGGTTAGTAAAATATTCCCATACTATTTCTACAGGTGCATTTACAGTACATGCTACAGTTATCATATTTTGATTTTGCGCTTCCATTTTTGAGTACAATTTTAGATTGATTTCGTGCAAATATCAGATAATTTACCAAAAACACGGAGGGGTATTTATGACATTTGAAGGTTTATTTTGGACATTGATATCCTCAATAAACTTGAATTACTTATAACAAACCACAAATG
>CANGSR010000167.1 GCA_947456055.1 Chitinophagaceae bacterium | reverse complement strand
GTTATTGTTTTTTGTAGTGCTTTTCTATCGGTCTTGCCATTGGCATTTAGTGGTAAAGGGGATATAAAATGAACCCTGCTAGGTATCATGTATGATGGAACCTTGATTTTTAGTTCAGTCATTATGGCCTCCATATTTGCAGGTTCTTCCTCAAATACTGCATCAATCTGGTTGAGCCCATTTGGGTTGGTAATAGCCAGGGCCACCACATTACCCATGCCCGAAATATTCCTTAGGTGGAATTCCACCTCGCTCAATTCTACCCTAAAGCCCTGTATTTTAACCTGGTGGTCAACCCTGCCACAATACATAAAGTTGCCATTATCGGTTTGGTAAGCTATATCACCAGTGCGGTAGTATCGTTTGCCATCTAGTTCGAAAAAAGCTTCCCTTGTTTTATCAGCATTAAGATAGCCTGGGGTAAGTTGGGGACCATAAAGGCAAAGTTCACCCTTATCTCCCTCTTGCACAGGTTTGGAAGTCTCATCAACTATTATAGACTCCATATCCATCATCGGCTTGCCTATAGTAACTATCCCATTGTAATCTTCTATAGGGTGGTTGAATCTATAAGTAAGGCAAAAAATGGTAGCCTCGGTAGGGCCGTAAACATTTTCAATTATGGCATTGGGTACGCACGACTGCCATTCGCCCACCACATCTTTTAGTAGTGCTTCGCCACAAAACAGGCTATACCGCATTTCGGGAAGGCTTATTTCGGCAAAATAGGGTCGTAGGTAATTTATTATGGATGGCACCATGAGTGCGCATGTAATATTATGTTCCTCCAGCACCCCATAAACGTGTGTGAATTTAGTACCCGAATCAGGAATGGTATATACACAAGCTCCAAGGCAGAGAGGAATGAGGTAGGACATTACCGAAAGGTCGAACGTAAGGTCGAACATTTGCAGGAAATGGTCTTTTTCATTCAGGTCATAACCCAGGGCATAGAAAGCAGATACAAATGCATCAAGGTTATGGTAGGTTATTGGCACACCTTTAGGAATACCTGTGCTGCCAGATGTAAACAGGATATATGCATAGTTCTCGTCTAGTGGCTCAAATTGGCTTAGGGTAACTGACTCGGTAATATTTTCTAAAAGGTCGGCTTCAATCAGATTCAATGTGGTGACTCCTGGAAAAGTTTTTTCCTGTGGTTTAGTTAGTATATATCCTATGCCCGATTGTTCAATAATTTGTTCGGTTCTGTCGGCAGGGTGGTGTGGGTGGATAGGTATATATGTTTTGCCAGCCATGAGCAGGGCAATGACAGCAGCATAGGTTTCAATATCATCGCTTACTATCACTCCAAACCTCTGCTCATCGGGGTATTGATTAATGATTTGCAGGATGGCATTGGTAAGATTACTCACCTTTTCATAAGAGTAGAAATTATTCTTAATGCAAAAGGCATTTCCTGAAGGGTAATTGATGAATGAAGAAACTAACTGATTATGGAAACTCATTTTATGGGAGTTCTAAATTGAATTGGTAATTTGCTAGGTGCAAATATGAGGAAAAAAGGGGAAAGCCCGATAAATCAATATCATGAATTGGTTATTCAATGTCAGGTTTTTATCAAAAATTGAAGGTTGACCTATGGCCTTTAATGGCTTATAAATCTTGAATCTCATCAATAGACAATCGGGTAGTCTTTTGAATTATTTCCAAAGCTACCCCATTTGACTTAAGCGATTTGGCAAGGTCTCGTTTAATCCTTAGTTCTGCTTCCTCCAATTTAGTATCCATTACCGACATCCAGTCATTATAACCCTTGATACTATTGATATAGCTAGCATATTCATCCTGGCTTAGGCCCGAAAGTTTAGCTTTATTAAAGGCCTCCATAAAGACAACGTCTTTGGTGAAAATGAGTGGGATATCATTGAGGTTATTAAGGTTTTTGATAAAATAGAGCCACTTATCCAGATGGGTTGCCAATTCATTTTCTTTTTTTAGGAAATTGGGCATTTCCAGATAGATATAAGTTAGCTTGTCATAAAACACCTTGCCATTTTGGTTCTTTAATTTTATTTCATGAACCACCCGTTTTTTATCCTCATCATCACCATAATCCTTAAAAGCAAAATCCAATATTCCAATACAGTATATAGCTTTTAAGTTGTACTTATAGTCGTTTCTTTCTACCTGCTCCCTGATGGGGAATGTGGAGTAATAAATAGTCCTTTCTTTGAAAAAGTTTTGCCTTGCCTTTTGTAGTTCAACTATAAATTTTTCACCCTTTTCATTTTCGCAATAAATATCAAAAACCACCTTCCTCGATTCTGCCGACTCGCTTAGTTGTTCTGAATTTTTAAAGGTGAGGTCTGAAATATGTGACTCAAGAGGTAATAAAGCATTGAGGAAATCTATCAATACAGGTTTACTAGCCTCTTCGCCAAATATTTTTTTAAAGCCAAAATCGGAAAAAGGATTAATAAATGCTGACATGGATTTTGATTTTCCTTGAGCAAATTTATTTAAAAATTCTGTAATGGAGAGATTGTTAATTCTATAAAATCACTTCACCCCCATCTTATTCAAGGTATCCCTCATTATTCGGTTAAACCGTATCGCACCTTTTAGGTTCAGGTGGGTAGTATTAAGAAACATAGAATCGGGCATATAATAGGTACTATAGTCTAATACCTTTACATTTTTAAGTGAGCCCAAATATTCAAGGAATGCTCTTGCCTGAATTTTATTCTGGTATTTATCGAAATAGGAACCATGGTAAGGGGAGACAACAAACAGGAAATTCCTTTCGGGATGGCAATTGATAAGTGCAAATAGTCTACGTTCCAGTGCGGTGTCATTTTTGAAACTGATAGTGGTGTTTTTGCGGGCCAATACCATTTCATCAAACTCTTTTTGGGGCAGCGAGTTTTTATCTATTGAAGCACCCTTATTGGTGAATTTGGAGAATTCTATTTTACTGGTTAGGTAGAGCCTTATATAATTCTCATACCTGCCAAAATACTTGATTAGCGGTATGCTAAAGTAGTTTTTGTATTCCTTACCCACCAATTTCCTCACATCACTATTGCTGCCATTTATTATATAGCTGGATACATCCCCCAGGCCATAACCTAATCCCTCTAGGTCCAGATTGGCAATCATCCATGGAGTGTTTTTCTGCTTTTTGCATTCCTGCTCCATAAAGAAGAGGGTCACATCATACCTGGTGCCTGCAAGGCCATAGTTGAAGTAATTGTTGCCCAGGCTATCAGGTATAAAAATGTAGGCGGCACGTGATGAACCGAAAATAGGTATCTCATTAGGGGTAGGGGTAATCAATATCCTGTTTACCTTATACTCCCCATTAAGCGAATTACTCAATATTATTTTTTGCTCAAAAAAGTAATTAAACAGGTAGCCCAACACACCTACTGTTAGGAGTAGTGGTAGGACAATAGCCAGCAGAAATCGCTTAAAATTGGAAATAGATGAATTCTGAGACGGCATTTTTACCTAAAATAATAATGATGAATGTAGTAACGGCCAGGAAAACGAAATTACGTTTTAATTTAAGATTTGCGGGCAGGAGGTAACTCAAAAACAAAAGCCCTATAACCCCGAAGCTCATAAGCAGGTTCACAGGCCCCATTTCTGCCGAAAGTTGGTTGAGGTTTACCCTGAACTTGAATTCCAGCAACTTACGGAACATACTCATTGCCTGGGGTATAGATGTAGCCCTGAAAAATACTGATGCCAAAACGAAATAGTGGAATACGAATAATCGGCTCAGGGTCTTATTGGCCCAAACGGGCAAATAACCGAATATCTTTCTCCTGAAATCTTTGGTGAAAAACTCATAAACCAGGGCTATGCCATAAAGCAGCCCCCACAGTACATAGTTCCAGCTTGCCCCATGCCATAGCCCGCTGAGGAAAAAGGTAAGCAGGAGGCCAAATACAATAGCCCATTTGCGCCAGCTACGCAGGGTAGCCACCAGTGGATTGAACAAGTAATCGTAAAACCATGCCGAAAGGGAAATATGCCACCGTTTCCAGAATTCCGAAATGCTTTCACTCATAAATGGCCTGTTGAAATTCACCATCAGGTCGAAGCCCATAAACTTGGCTGTACCCCTTGCTATATCTGAATACCCCGAAAAGTCGCAATAAATCTGGAAGGCAAAAAAGTAGCAGGCTATCATAGCTGAGGCAGAATTGGCATTGGGAATGTCCTTATACACATGGTTCACGTATTCCGAAAGCCTGTCGGCAATTACAATTTTTTTGAACAGGCCATAGGCTATGAGGTTAGAACCCTGCACTGCATCATCATAGTTGAACTCGTGTTTTTCGTAAAACTGGTGCAGTATGTTTTGGGGGCGCTCAATAGGCCCTGCCACCAATTGGGGATAAAACATTACGTATAATGAGTAGATACCAAAATTACGTTCTGCTTTTTGGTTGCCCCAATATACCTCTATGGTATAGCTCATAGCCTGGAAGGTATGGAAGGACAGGCCGATTGGAAGCAGCCATTTTAAAGGAGGTATAGGGTTTTTGGCACCAAAAAGGGTTGCCAATCCTGTAATATTATCGTTGATGAAATTGTAATACTTAAATACTGCCAGCACACCTATATTGGCACAAAGGCTCATTACCAGGTATATCCACCGCTTCCGGTCGTCCTGCTCGTCCTCTAATAGTATTCCCGCATAATAATCTATTACAATGGTGAAAGCCAGAATGAGTATATACTCAGGCTTAAAGAACATGTAGAAATAACAGGAGGCCGTGAGTAGCAGTATCCACCTGTATTTATGAGGCAGAATAAAATAGAGTAGGGTAACAGCGATAAAAAAGAATAAAAATGGAACTGAGTTAAAAAGCATCGCTGTGTGTTGGTGAATATTGTCTTTGGGTCAAAATTAAATAATTATCGCAAACGGGAAACAATAAATCATTGTTATTGGTATTAAACGGCTTGAATTGTTGAAAAATATGGACCAAGGGCTATAATCAACCGAATTCGATGTTTTTGAAAATTCGGAGGGTGTATAATTAAAAGTGTCAATTTTAAAGGATAACATCCCCCTAGCCCCCTTCCCCACGCTCAATGCCCTGGCACAAAGGGGGAATTGCCGCTTCAAGACTATTTAGCTTATTATCTTTATCTAGCTTTTGATGGTATATTATTGTCAACCAGGAAGGTTTTGGCTTAGAGATGGATATTCCGAAAAACAGCCGCCTGACTTACAGCCCCTTCCCCTTGCTAACATATTTATTGCCTTTTATGTAGAAGCGGTAGGGTAGCAGGGCATCCTCTCCGGCATAGTTTACACCGATTCGGGTGGCTGCTACAATTTGGGTATCGGGTAAGGGAGGCCGGTCTTCTATATATACTGAATCGCCAAAAAGGGAAAGTCCGGTCATTTCAGTACTAATTCCCAATGCTTTACTCAATGCACCGGGACCTGCGGTAAGGGCATGGGTTAGTTTGCTCATCTTTCGTCTAAGCTGCATTATTTCTAAGCCATCCACGGGTTCTATAGCCCGAATTAATACTGCATGTGGGGTTCCTGCCTCATTGGTTACTACATTAAAGAGATGGTGAATGCCATAACACAGGTATACATAAGCATTGCCACCCTCCATATACATTACCTCCGTTCTTTTAGTTCTCCTTCCTCCGTATGCATGTGATGCCCTGTCTGTAACCCCGGCATATGCTTCAGTTTCTGTTATGATGCCTGATGTTTTTTGACCATCAATTTCAGTAACCAGTAGCTTGCCTAAAAGCTGTTGGGCTATGGATACAACATCGTGGGAGGTATAAAATTTGAGGGGTAGCATTTATCGCAAATCTAAATAATCACTGGCTTTAAGCACCAATATAATACTAAAAGGAAATTTTTAATAGACTGGGAAAATAATACCGTTATTCAACTATAAAAATATAGCCAATTGACTATAGACAATAAATGTAAGTAAATTTAGATTTGCTGATATTATAATAATTAAGGACTTAGCCGAAAATCCTTTCCAAGAGTAGGCAATTAAACATTTTTAAAATGGCAAGTTTAGCAGATTGCATTTGCGCTAATGCATCATTAATGGGTACTACAATCGGTACAAGATGGTGTTTGTTACCTAATACCATTAATAGGGTGGTTGGTACAGGTATCGAACTCCCTTCATGCGGACCCACATTAGGTGTAGACATATCTCCAAGATGGGATATCGATTTTGGTGTTAATACCATCAGGATTAATTTCATACATCAAGTTGCTACTTATGGTATGGGTGCCTATTTTACTTTCAGTAATATCTATCCTCTTTTGCCGGGTTGTCCACCTGCTGTTATTGAGAGTATATCTGTTACCACAAGTAAGCCTACAGGTACTTTTAATGTAGCAGCTACAACTACTTTTACTGATCATTCTGTAGTTGTGCATGTGGCACCGCCTACAGCTAATCTCGATTGGCAGGCAGGAGAGTTTATACTTATTAAACTCAATTTTGCATGTCCTGCCCCTCCAGTTCCGGTCGATCCTTGTTGTCCTCCCTGGAATACAACTTTATTGAAGGATATGATGTTTTACCAGGGTAGTGGTTCTATTAATTCCCCTTACACGCTCAATTTCCAGCCAACTACTGCTATAAAAAACCTGATGCAGGCTTACTTTAATTATATTCATTTGGTAAATGTTGCCATCACGAATATCAGCATTCAGTTTAGGTTGCATGATGCAGGAGCAGGCGCAACTCCAGTTACCGGGGCGCAAATTGGAGTCTCTTATTATGTCTCATGGACTCCTACTACAAATGGTAATCCAGTGGTGCCATCCTTTTTTCCAGGCTTTCCAATGGTTGTAAACCACTGGTATTGTATACATACTGGTATTTATGTGGAGCCTTCAACCCAGTCGTTCTTCCCCGAAAAGTGTGCAAACAATGATATATTCGTTCGAATCCAAGTACTTGGCCTGAAGGCTAAAGACGGCGTAAATGCTAATCTTGAGTTCAGTGATGGGAAAACTGTAATTAAAACAATAGCTATTAAATAACATTTGGTATTAATTTAGAGGCTGTCTCTTATTTGGGGGGCAGCCTCTTGTTATTTTTGAAAAGGGTCATATGTTGCAACCTAATAGTTAAGGCATTTTTTCCGCCACCTGAAATTTATTACCATAATCATTCATTGCCTGCATTATGGGCAAAAGTGCAAGCCCTTCGGCAGTAAGTGAGTATTCCACCTTAGGGGGTATCTGTCCAAAATCCTTTCTGCTTACTGCTCCGTGTTCTTCCAGTTCCTTAAGTACCTGGCTTAGCATTTTATCATTAATGGTCACCAGTATTTTCTTGAGCTCTCCAAACCTTTTGGACCCCTCTTTTAGGTTCCATAGCACCAGGCCCTTCCACCTGCCACCTACAATGAATAGAGTAAGGTCTACTGGGCAATAGAAGTAAGTGCCATTTAGTAAGTATCTGTTCATACCCAAAGTTCTGTAATTGTGATATTGAAATGTGCTACACTACCCAAAATGTAAGTACTTTCTTTTAGGGTAGTATGTATGCAAAGATAAGTGTTAGGTCTAGTTTTGTGGCCTAAACCAACAATAAAATTATATACAAAATGGATAAAGAACAAGTAAAAAAGACAGCATTGGCAGTATCCCTGGCTATATTAGATGGCAGGTGGAACGACCTTGATAACCTGCTCGATGACAATTTTACCTATACAGGCGATGGTTTTGTCTTCACCAAAGATGAGTACATAGGTTTTATGCAGGACATGAAAGCTGCCTTCTCAGGTCTAAAGATGGAATTCCCGCATGTGGTGGTTGATGGTGATACTGCTTCTGTTAGGTTTATAAGTACAGCGGTAAACACCGGTAAGTTTATGGGTGCCCCTGCCAATAAGAAGAACCTGGTGGTGAATGGTATCTTCATCCGCAAGGTAAAGGACGGCAAGGTGATGCAGGAATGGCAAACCACCGATTTGCTCGGTGTGATGAAGCAGATAGGTTTTGGTGCCCTATTCGGATATTCATTATTTGTAGGCTTGTTTAATGTAAAACAAGCAAGACCGGTAAGGAAGAGATAGGGGGTATTTTTTGAGTTAAATGTGTCAAGAATATTTATCTCCTCATTGCGTCACTGCGAACCCGCTTTTTCTGCGGGTGAAGCAGCCTCAGTAAATGGATCAGTGTTATTTCGGAGAAACCTTTTTATATTCTTTTTTCTGTCGTGTTAAGTGCAGGTTTGTGAAATTTGCAAACAATGGCGTGAAAGGGTTGGGCTCTAGTACTTTGTTTCGGATAGGGCAAGATGAATACGGTCGGAGACCGGGTTTTATCCTTACTTCCTGATGTCCCTAGCTGAACATCAGGAAGAACGAATTTTTTTGAATGATTAGTCCTCTTCAGGTTGACATTATTTGTTGATATTTTTTTAGTAGCCCCGGCCTTTAGGCCGGGGAAAAGAACTAAATTAGTATAGGCTTTAGCCAAAATTGATATGAGGGGATTCCATGCACATTAATTTCGGCTAAAGCCTATATATTTTATTGTTTCATACCCCGGCCTGAAGGCTGGGGCTACTGATATTGCGTTTTAGGAACATCAGTAGCCTCTACCTTTTTCAGGGTTCGCCAACAACATTCATCCATTTTCTACAATAATATCAACCCTTCGGGTTTTTAAAACATATCGTGTCTGTGCTGGATTTAGCAGCACTATTACTTATTTTTGTATGAAATAGGGACACATGGTTCTAAAAGCGATAATTGATCAAGGTGAAAATGGATGGCTGGTTGGGCAGCTTGAAGAGATACCAGCCGTTATGACACAAGGCAAGACAATACAGGAGCTTAAAGCAAATTTAATGGATGCTTTAGGCTTGTATTTGGAAGTGGATTCCACATCTCCTACCTCCACTCATTACGAAGTGATTTTTGAATAACCATTGGGTCTTCATCCAATTTTATAATACCACAATACTTTTGGGCATCAAGAGGTTTTTTATTCCCAATTTGAAATAACTCCTTATTAAGTTGTTCTATTTCTTCTTTGGAAGCTCCTTTTTTAAATATGTGATGCATGGTAGTTTTATACAAAATTAGGATTAAAAATCGCTATTGATATCAAATTTGGATTCATGAACCAATATCTTACATCTATTATTGTAGTATATTTTCTTAGTCCCTTTTAAAGTGTTTTTCTACTAATTGCCAATTGGAATTTCATGCAAATAAAATTATAATTTTATAATTCGTATAGCATGGTTTTCCTTCTTTTGTTATAGAGTAAGGTTAGGTAGAAATTATTTTGAAATAAAATGCGAACATTCAGGCTTTAATTTTTTACAACAATACCTATAGGCTTTGAATGTTGCATCATAAGCGCATACTAAATTTTTATTAATTTTTATGTCTGATATTAAATCTAAAGGTTCATCTAAATTGGTATCATCCATCATGCCATTCCCATTATTATCCATTAGATATTTGCCATTTTCATCCTCTATAAAAGTTGCATTAGGATTGACCATATTTAGATGAACTAAAGCGTTTACCCAAAGTTTCAACATTACATTATCTTTATACAAATAAGGATTATTCATTTGGCCTTCCATAATAGGGATAATCAAATTTATATATTGAAATGGATGCCCAATAATTTTATGTTGTTGAACACCAATTATATATTCCCTCGTACCTATTTGAGAACCTAAATTGAAAATTGCTGCAATAAATCTATATTTATTTGCACTATCAATCGAATTTTGATTTTGCTTATATATTTTAAGTAGACTATCAGAAACGAGTAACTGCGCCAAAGAATTTGTAATTACTGTATCTGTTTTGTCCAAAAGTTTACCGAAATGTGCTATATCTAAAGATGTTTTATTTTGGTCTATTGATAAATCAAATTGTAATTTACCTAATTTTATTTGTTCTTTGCCTAAATAAAAACCACCTGTACCAAAAACTAACGCCAACAAAACACCAAGTGTAGCAAGTTTATCACTTGTTGGTAATTTCACCCATATTGGGCTGAGGTTTATTTTGTCTTTTATATTTGGTATGCGCATCACTAAAAATGTAATAATTGTAATTAAAGCCGAAAGCAAAGTAAAAACACATCAATCAGTTTATGATTGACTTAATGCAGTGATTAAAAAATTGCCGGACTTAGTAATAACTGCTAACACTGTTTATCCAATCCGCTAAGATTATTGAAAAACTTTTACTAGCACAACTTTCATAGTTGTTGTTATTTTTCAAATATACGAACATTTTATTTTAGTAGAATTAATTCAATAAAACAAAACCAAAATCATACTAGATATTTCATTACATTTATATCACCAAACTAAACGTACAATGACACCAATTGAAAAAAGAGATGCCATATTAATATGGCTCGCCTTTAGCCCATTTGCTAGAGGCAATGTAACGTTCCAAGAGATAGAAAAAGGTATTGTTAGAGAG
>CANGSR010000166.1 GCA_947456055.1 Chitinophagaceae bacterium | reverse complement strand
ATATTGCACAAAATTGCGGGTATTCCTGTCCTGCCACCATTTATCATAATTGGGGTGGCTATAAAGTTCTTTCCAGAATTTTACGCTGTCACCCATAGCTTTCGCCAGGTTTTTGATAGGCCCCATACCTAAATAAAACTGGTAATTGTCCTTTGTATTAAACTGGTAACCAGGTGCTCCGGTTTTGGTAGGAGCAGGTCTTGGTTTACCAAATGAACTATAAAATCCAAAAGCGTCCATCTCCATAAATGCACCGTTGTGGTGGAAATCATCACCTATAAACCACTCCGTAACAGGAGCCTGGGGGCTTACAGCCTTTAGTGCCGGGTGGCTACTCATTGCAGCCATGGTGGCGTAGTAACCGGGATAAGATATACCAAATGCACCCACACGCCCATTATTGTTTTTCACATTATGTATCAGCCATTCTATGGCATCATAGGTATCGCTAGCCTCATCGGTTTCGATTTTCTTTTTATTGGGGTTGAAGGGTCGTACATCCATAAACTCACCCTCACTCATATACTTACCCCTCACATCCTGCATTACCATAATGTAGTTTTTCTTGAGGTATTGCTTGTAATGTGAATTCCAGAAAGCCCTGAAATTATTTTCTCCATATGGGGCAACAGAGTAGGGGGTGCGGTTAATCAATATCGGGTGCTTGCCAGCTGGATAGCCATTTTGTTGGCCTTTTGGTTCGTAAATAGTGGTAAACAGTTTCACCCCATCACGCATAGGTATATATACTTCCCTCTTGGTATAGTTGGTAACTATCCATGTTGAGTCTTCACTATTTTGCCCTAAAGCCAGTAATGGCGCAACACATACCGCCAGCAGTACCAGGTATTTTATCATTTTGAAACACATTATGCGCTAAAAATAATAAAGAATTTTATGTTTTTAGGGTCAGGGCTTGTATAATAGGCCATAAATCCATCGTACTTTAGTAATTTGATAAAAATCAATCTTTTCCATTCCTGACTCACCTATTTTTGACCCATTGAAATCAAATTAATTCAATCAATTTAGAAAAACATAGAATGGCATCACACAATGACAAGACCGCCGATGCACTCAATAAAATGGGTACGGTGAGTAAACTGAACTTATTAATAGACCACATAAATAACAAAACCGAGGTAGAAACCCACCCGGCCACTATGCCTGTAAAAGGGGAAACATTTGAAGCGGCTGTGAAAAGCCGCCTCGACTTCCTTACTGAGCAGACTGGTAATGTATTGCCTCATTTAACCGGGGTTAAAACGTTTAGCGACCATAAGCAACTGGAAGGGAATATTGAGAACTTTATAGGTATGTGCATGGTGCCTACCGGGGTTATAGGTCCGCTAAAAGTAATTGGCACTTCTGCCCATGGAGATTATTATGTGCCACTAGCCACTACAGAAGGGGCTTTGGTAGCCTCCTATCATAGGGGTGCGAGGGCTTGCTATATGGCTGGAGGGGCAAATTCAATCTGCCTGGTAGAGGGGGTGCAAAGGAGTCCCTTATTCAAATTCCACAATATAGCAGAGTTAGGCCAATTCATGATATGGATAATGCCCCTCATGGATGAATTCAGGCAGATAACCGAGCGTACCAGCAGGTTTGCCAAGCTCACCGAAATGAAGACCAATGTGGAGGGCAATCACCTGATTCTCACCTTCGAATATTATACCGGTGATGCATCAGGACAGAACATGGTAACCCTTTGCACCGATGCTATTTGCCAATACATTATAGAACATACTCCGGTTAAGCCTGTTTATTGGTTTATTGAGAGTAATTATTCAGGTGATAAGAAAGCAACAGCCCTGTCCTTTACCAATGTGCGTGGCAAAAAGGTGACAACCGAAATTGTATTATCAGAAAAGATAGTGAATGAGGTATTAAAAACGACCCCTGAAGCTATGAGCGACTATTGGAAATCCTCAACCATTGGTGCTATTCAAAGTGCCTCAATAGGGGCTCAGGGTCATTATGCCAATGGTTTGGCGGCCTTATTCCTAGCCACCGGCCAGGATGTGGCCTGTGTAGCCGAGGCGGCTGTAGGAATCACCCGTATGGAGATTGACTCCACTGGTGGGCTTTATGCCTCTGTAACCCTGCCTAACCTTATTGTTGGTACAGTAGGTGGCGGCACAGGCCTGCCCACCCAAAGGGAGTGCCTGATGCTAATGGATTGCTATGGGGTAGGTAATGCCCGCAAATATGCTGAGATATGCGGTGCCCTGGTTTTAGCCGGAGAACTTAGCATAGCTGCCGCACTTTCAGCAGGCCATTTTTCATCGGCACATAAGAAGTTTGGGAGGAAGAAATAGCTGCTGGCGCAGTAGAAAGACAAAAGTAGAAAGTAGAAAGACGGATTTTGTAGGTAGTATTTAGTACAAAGTAGATAATTGTTTTTGTAATAAAGCTAGGTTATCAAAATGTTGAATAATAGTCAAAAAGCCCAATGATCTTGGGACAGCAATTCCCCCTTGGGGCATTGGCTGGGTGCGTTAGCGAATGGGGTACGGGGATGTTAATGGAGATTATGAGAAAAAAGAAATTCTTTAAGTCAAAACGCCCCACCGGGGCTTAATACGTCAGCCCAGGGAATCGCCCTGGGAATTTCGGATAGCGTATATATTAGCCCTGCAAGGGTGAAATATAAATATTTTGGATATCCCGCACGATAAATAATAAATGTATAAACCATGAATCTAGCACCGCAGCATAACGAATTCAGTAACGATGAGGATAATAAATCCTCATTGGCAAGGCGATTCTACTTTTACCAAAAGGAGCGCTTTCCTGTGTTGGGGCATGGCATATTGGTGGCATCCTTTAGCTTTTCGGCAATAGCCTATTCACGTATTTGCAGGGGGGCTGAGGGCTTTGTTCCCTTGTCCACCTATCTGGTTGGGATATTTACCACCATTACCTTGTTCTTGCTGGTGAGGATTTTTGACGAGTTTAAAGATGCAGCTGATGATGCAGCCTACCGCAGGGAACTACCCGTGCCCAGGGGGCTGGTGAGCCTGAAAGAGCTAGGTGTTCTTGGAATAATAGTGGTGATTTTGCAAGTAATTGTTAATCTGTATTTCTTCCCTAAAATGCTGATTATCTATGGGTTTATCATAGCTTATTTATGCCTTATGGGAAAGGAATTCTTTGTTGCAGAGTGGCTCAAAAAGCACCAGTTCTGGTATGTTACCTCCCATATGTTTATTATCCCTTTTATTGATATTTATGCATCCGGGCTAGATTGGTTATTGGGAGGATTAAGCGCTCCAGTCGGACTACTCTTTTTCTTTGCTGTATCCTATATGAACGGTATAGTTCTTGAGATAGGGCGCAAAATCAAAACCCCTGAAACTGAAAAAGAAGGGGTACTATCGTATACTAAGATACTAGGTGCAAATAAGGCCGTTGTTTTTTGGTTGTTTTTATTACTGGTTACCCTTGGCCTAAGTATTGCTGCAAGTTGGTTTGCCGGATATGGGAAAATTGTCTTTTCGGTACTAGGGATGGTATTTGTAATTTGTGCCTTACCTGCCTTGTTATTCTTGAAGAACAAAACAACCAAGCTTGCCAAAATGATTGAATATGCGTCTGCATTATGGACTATAGCCATGTATTTAAGCCTGGGTGGCGGGCCAATGATAACTAAATTATGGTTTCATTAATGAAATACTATCGCTCATCAGATGCCCGCCCCGAAGGTTGTATAATCGGTGGCAAGGCAAAGAATTTATTTACCCTTATCAAAAATGGCATCAGGGTTCCATCCTTTGTGGTTATTCCCCAGGAAGAATTAGCCGCATTGGTGCCGAAGGCAATACAAAACCAGGACTATGCAACTATTTCTGAGTTTATTAATCAGATTGAAATTCCTACAGAGTTTGTAGAAACGTTACTGGGTGAGTTTCCTGGTAATCAATGGTTTGCTGTAAGGTCATCAGCTATTGATGAGGATGGGGTAGAGTTTTCCTTTGCCGGTCAGTTTGAAAGTCACTTGTTTGTACCTAAAGCAGCAATTGCACAAAAGATTAAAAGTGTATGGCAATCAGCATTTTCAACCAGGGTCGAGGAGTATAGGAAGAACAATAAACTAACCTCCAAATTTGGCATTGCTGTTATTATACAGGTTATGGTGGATGCCGATATTGCAGGCGTGGCTTTTGGGATGAACCCGGTAAATGGCAATACTGCTGAACAATTGGTAAGTGCTGTTTATGGCCTCGGTGAAGGTTTGGTATCAGGAGAGCTGGATTCTGATAATTATATCATAAAGGATAATTCTGTTTCATCCCAACTCGCTAATAAGACCAATAAACTGGTAATGGATGCTGCAAATGGTGGGACAGTAAAAGTACCTGTTGAACCCAAATTGCAAAATGCATCCTCTCTCACCGATAAGCAGGTTCTTGAAATTGGTAAGGTGCTTAACCAATTATATACCATCTATAAGCATCACCAGGATATCGAATTCGCATGGAAGGATGGTGAACTATACCTGCTTCAGGCTCGTCCGGTTACCACTGTTAATAAAATCAATACCCCTCAGGGGGAATACATTCTTTGGGACAATAGCAATATCATCGAAAGTTATCCTGGGGTTACCACTCCGCTTACGTTTTCGTTTATCAGTAAATCCTACGAAGGGGCTTACAAGTTATTCTCCCAATTCATGGGGGTAAGTAAGGATGTGATTAAAGAAAACGAAAGGGTCTTTGCCAATACCCTGGGTCTAATAAATGGCAGGGTATACTACAATCTTAAAACCTGGTACCATATGCTGGCCATGCTGCCGGGTTACAGTATCAATGCCCGGTTTATGGAGAAGATGATGGGGGTTAAGGAGCAATTTGATATTCCAGAGACCTACAGGCTATCGAAAGGCAAGGCTTGGTGGCGCATTTTTAAAATGGTGGTGCAGATGTATGGTCGTTTTCTTGCCTTGCCACGCAAGAGGCGGGAGTTTATGGTATTGTTGGATAATACAATATCCAGGTATAAGAACATCAATTTCAAGGAAAAGAACCCTGGCGAACTAATGCACCTCTACCTCGATTTTGAGCGCATCCTGCTTAATGAATGGAAAGCCCCATTGCTCAATGATTTTTTCGCCATGATATGGTTTGGGATGTTGCAGAAAAGGTGTGCCAAATATGCCTTTAGTTCCAATCCCAATATACATAACGACCTGCTTTGCGGCAGTAGTGATATTATCTCCATACAGCCTATTCACCGTAGTATAGCCCTAGCAACAGCCATTTCTGCCGACCCCGAATTGAAAAGGTTGTTTGAAGTTAATTCTGAGGCGGTAATTTGGGCTGAAATAGGCAGGCAGTCCAACGCTTTCCAAATAGCCATCAAGAAGGAAATTGACCGCTATATAGCCGATTTCGGGGAGCGCTGCATTGGTGAGTTAAAACTGGAAACCATATCTTACACACAGGATCCCGCCAAATTTGTGAAAATCCTCAAATCCTATATCACATCAGGCATTACAACAGATAGCACTTCGGGTAAAATTGAGGAAAGCCTAAGGCGAAAAGCAGAGGAAGAAATGAACGAAGGCCTCAAGTACAACCCACTGAAAAAATGGATACTCAAAGGCACGCTTAAAAAAGCCCGTGAACTGGTAAGTTCCCGTGAAAACCTGCGCGATGAGCGTACAAGGGCTTTCGGTATAGTAAGGGAAATATTCTCCCATATAGGGTTGCAATTCCAGAAACAGGGGGTAATTGAGAATGACAGGCATATCTTTTATCTCACCAAAGAAGAGATATTTTCCTACATAGAGGGTACATCGGTAACCCAAAACATAAAGGGGCTAATAGCCCTTAGGATGGCAGAGTTTGACAGGTACAAACAGCAAGATGCTCCATCAGAACGGTTTGCTACTTATGGAACTGTTTATAATCTGAATGATTTTTTCAGTACAGGTAAGGTGGAACTCATCGAAGGCGACTTAAAGGGTATTGGCTGTTGCCCCGGTAAGGTAAGGGCTAAAGTGCGGGTAATACGTGACCCTGGTGAAGTAAACTCTTTAGATGGCGATATACTGGTAACCTCAAGCACCGACCCAGGATGGGTAACCCTATTCCCAAGTGCATCGGGCATAATAGTGGAGCGGGGTAGCCTGCTAAGCCATTCTGCAATTGTTTCCCGTGAGATGGGCAAGCCCTGCATTGTAAGTGTAACCGGCCTTCTCAAAACCCTTAAAACCGGTGATTGGGTCGAGATGGATGGAGGGACTGGGGTGATTAAGCTGATTAGTTAATGAGTATATATTTATATGAGTTTATTTAAACGAAAATGCTAAATAATGATTAAAAGCCCAATATTCTTGATGCGGCAATTCCCCCTTTGTGTGAATGCCTAGAGCGAAGGGAAGGGGGTTAGGGGGATGTTTTTCGGGAAATAATAATAGCTATTTATTGTTAGATTTATTTATGCGGTTATTCCGAATGTTATTATACATTGTTTGCCAATCAATGCCCTTTTCGCTACCGTTAATAAATGATGCACGTCGTTCATTTAGTAACTCAATTTGATTTTGAGTGAAATCTGGTGCTATGAGTGATTTGTTATCTTCTGTTAAAAGGTAAGACTCATTAGCAGGTTCATTTTTTAAGGCATCACACTTTTTCATTGTAAATAGTGAATTAGAATACTAAGATAGCCAATTGCTTTTGAATTTGTAAATCCGTTATCTTTAGAATCACTTTTTTTATCTTTATCCAATGTCTGAAAACCTAACCAAAAGAGTAAATTTTGACCTCATCCGTTATGCTAATTGCTGGGAGGATGCTGATATTCTTTTGGAGGGTTTGGCAAGCACTACAGGGACAAGGTTATTATCCATCGGTTCTGCAGGTGATAATAGTTTTTCGTTATTGGCTACAAATCCCGATTTGGTGGTGGCGGTTGATGTAAATAAGACCCAACTTTATCTAATTGAATTAAAGAAAGTGGCAATCAGCCAATTGGATTATGGGCAAGTTTTAGCCTTCTTTGGTTTTGCCAGTTCTATAAACCGTCTACTGGTTTATGAAGGGCTTAAGTCATTAATGACCGTAGATGCCAGGACTTATTGGGATAGGAATCTGGCTGTAATTGAAAAAGGTATTATCTATGCTGGTAAGTTTGAAAAGTACTTTGCCCTATTTAGCAAGCGCATCCTTCCGTTAATCCATAATCAAAAAAAGGTAACTGAATTATTCAGAAAAAAGAGCGCAGCAGAACAAAGTGAATTCTATGCATCTAAATGGAATTCATTAAGATGGAGGCTATTGTTTAAAGTGTTTTTTAGCAAGTATGTAATGGGCAAATATGGCCGTGACCCGGAATTCCTCAAAGAGGTAAAGGTATCTGTGTCCGACTATATTTATGGTAAGGCAGGCCGCCATTTACAAACTATTGGTGCCCAGGATAATTTCATTTTGCATTTTAACCTTAACGGTAGTTTTGGTAACCTTTTGCCAAATTACCTACAGCGGGAGAATTTTGGACTGATTAAAAACAATATCAATAGGCTCGAAATATTTGAGGGTTATGCCCAGGATGCCATAACCAGATATGGTAAATTCAATGGGATGAATCTCTCCAATATTTTCGAATACATGGATGCCGAAACATTTGCTACTACAGCCAAATCCTTAGTAGATGGATTACAACCCGGTGGCAGGTTGGCATATTGGAATCTGATGGTAGCCCGGCGCATTTCGGGGATATTACCCAATGAGGTCTCTTACCAGCGTGAACTGTCCCATGCTCTTAGCGAAAAGGACAAAGGTTTTTTCTACAATCAATTCATTATAGACCAAAAAGGCTAGTATTCCATTCATTACACATTGTTGACTATTTTCAATAAATTTACAACAAACCATTTTTGGGAGGGATGAATAAAGACCTAATCAATACTGCAATATTGGCAAGCTCGTTTTTGGGCCTGTTTGGGGTTGCGGAGTTATTGTATTACAAATTGAAGATTAAGGCCGAACTAACCAGAAAACTGGTGCATTTTGGCACGGGTATCCTCACTTTGCTGTTTCCTATTATGTTGGGCAATCAATGGCTGGTATTGTTTCTCTGTGCCACCTTTGCATTAATCATTCTTGCAAGTCTAAAATTCAAATTCCTAAGGTCTATCAATGGTATAGAGCGGAAATCACACGGAAGCATATCCTATCCCATATCGGTATATACCTGTTACCTGATTTATGATCATTTTTTGTCAAAACCATCCAATACCCATCCCTATATTTATTTCTACCTGCCAGTTCTTTCATTGGCCATTTGCGACCCCATGGCAGCCCTGGTTGGGAAGCGATTTCCATACGGTCGTTTTACTATAGGTAAGGATACTAAAACGCTAATGGGGTCAATGGCGTTTTTTGTTTCATCACTAATCCTATCATCGTCCCTCTATTTTGGTTTGGCTATTGGTGCATTTCAACTCCCAGCAGTTTTATTACCAGTCATGCTTATTGCCCTATTTGCCACTATAGCCGAAGCACTAAGCGGAAAGGGGATTGATAATATAACCATACCATTTACGGTTGCCCTAATTCTAATTCTACTATCATGAACCAGATCATTCACCTAAGGCCCGGAGATAAGGATTTTTACCTTTTTGAGGATTTTAAACCCAATTTATCAGATATAGAATATTTAGATAAAAATTTGAATAGTAGTGCTTTAGCTTTATACAACTCAAGTGATCATATAAATATTGATTTCCTTGTCTCATGCTATGTGCTTATTGTGCATGATAAGGTAGTAGTCAGGGCGGCCTTGTATAATAATCCTCTTCTAACATATGATGGGAGAAAGGCTTTATGCGTTGGGAATTATGAAGCAGAAGCTAATAACAGCTATTCTAATGAACTATTAGCATACATAGAAGGGCAGGCAAGAGCCAAGGGGGGTGAATACCTTATCGGCCCAATGAATGGTTCTACATGGGATGCTTACAGGTTTAGCACCCTTCACCACCATCCTTCATTTTTAATGGAGCCATGGCATCCTCTGTACTACAATGAGCAATTTATCCAGGCAGGATATGGAATAATAGGGAAGTATTTTTCAAGTATTGGTGGCGTGAATTTTGGTGATGAGCATTTAATAGCTCGTGAAAAAGAACTCTTATCCCAAGGTGTAAAATTCAGGTCAGTTAATTTGGATGAATTCGAGAGTGAATTGGATGCCCTATATGATTTGAATGAAGTAGCCTTTAAAACCAATTTCCTATACACCCCCATCAATAGGGAGGCATTTAAACACAAATATAGGGACGTTCAGAAAATCATTAATCCACAATTGGTGATTTTGGCTGAGGATAGTGACGGCAATTTGATAGGCTATTTGTTTGCTGTTCGTGATTTTTGGAATACCAAAGAGCAGTCGCTCATTGTAAAAACTGCCGCCCGCCATCCCGATAAGAAGTGGCATGGACTAGGCCATGTTATGGGTAATATTTTGTGTACACGAGCTAATGACCTAGGTTATCAATCCTTAGTCCATGCTTTTATGTATGAAAAGGGTACCTCAGTGGGTATTACGGGCGATTTTGCCGGAAAGGTTTATAAAAACTATGCCCTATATGGCAAGCAACTCTGATTCTTTCAATATTGTTGACCATTTTTATCAGGCTGCTACTCAATGGCCGGATAAGGTGGCGATAATTTACAAAGATCACCCAATCACCTTTGCAGACTTCGAAAAGCAGGTAACCGAGACTGCTTATTACTTATTGAGTAAGGGCATTTCAAGAGGGGATAGGGTGTTGATTTTCGTGCCCATGAGCATTGACCTATACCGTACAGTATTAGCCTTGTTTAGGATAGGGGCTACTGCCGTTTTTCTGGATGAGTGGGTGAGTAAAAAGAGAATGGAAGCCTGTTGCCAGGTAGCCCAATGCAAGGCCGTAATAGGCAATTATAAGTTGAAGATTCTTACCCTGTTTTCATCTGAATTGAGGAAGATACCTATTAGGCTAGGTGTGGGGTATAAAGTTGTTCCCAAAGTAGATTTTCCTGCAACCAGCTTTAAAGACACTGCCCTTATAACATTTACCACCGGTAGTACAGGTGTGCCTAAAGCTGCAAAACGCACCCACGGTTTTCTGAATGAGCAATTTAAAGCCTTGATTGCAAAAACAGGTATAAGGGAAGGCGAAATTGATATGCCTGTTTTGCCAATTGTCCTTTTGATGAATCTTGGTAGCGGAACAACTTCTGTTATTGCCGACTATAAAGCAAGCAAACCGTCATCCCTAAATCCTGAAATCATCATTAGGCAAATAAGGCAGTACCATGTGAGCCGCATTATTGCTTCCCCATTCTTTGTAAAGCAAATAAGTGAGTACTTAAAAGACCATCATACACACCTGGACAAGCTGACAAGGATATTTACAGGTGGAGCTCCAGTTTTCCCCCATGAAGCCAGGATATATAAGCAAGCCTTCCCTGATGCCCATATTGAAGTTGTATATGGCAGCACT
>CANGSR010000165.1 GCA_947456055.1 Chitinophagaceae bacterium | reverse complement strand
GGTACCTGCTGCAACCCCACTCACTACCCCTGAGGTAGATCCTATTGTAGCAACAGAAGTAGATGAACTGCTCCATATACCACAGGTTGTGGCATTACTTAAAGTGCTGGTGGTACCTACACATACTGATGTAGTTCCAGTAATACTCCCAACATTTTCAGCAATTGTATAGCTCGTATTATTCCATTTGTCACCAGATTCCGCTGAACCATTGTGGTTAACCGCCATCAAAGTAGAAAATATGGTTACACATCCACTACCAGCTGATGGAGCAACCCATGGAATATTGACTACATAGGTAGTTCCTGCCAGACCTGAACCGGTTGTTGATAATATTGCAGAACCATGTTCTAAAACACTAATACCACTATAGGTACCCAAATGGGTACCTGCCACTGCACTCATAGTACCACGGCTGGTGGTTCCACCAGTACCTACTACCCCAAGCTGGAAGCCAAAATAGGGAAGGGAAAATGAACTACTGGTCTGCGTACCTGTTAACTTGATAGTATAAGAATTACCACCAGTATATTTAAATACCTGGATACCGGCGGAGTCCAATTCAATGGCAATTGTGGTGGTTGAAGTTGATGATCCATTATGGCAACTGCACCCGGCAGTTCCATGGGCCCCAGTCAAATCACCAAGCCCACCGGCACCTGGCCCGGATGAATAGCTTGAAAGCACTAAATAAAGCAACGCCCCAACGAGAGGGAGAAGGATAAGATTTTTTTTCATAAAAATTAATTTTAGTTTTGGTTTTTATCAACAAAATTGGTGCTTTTGCAAATGAATACCACCTGCAAATCACCTTTAATACCAATAATAAGACCTGTAATTGGTAAATATCCTAAAAATAACCGACCTGCAAAAAAATTCCCGACAAACCGGGATTATATAATACCCAAACGGGATTTGCTAATACCGGGTTAAGATGACAAAAAAATCAAATAATATTATTTGCGGGCCAGAATAGCAGATAACAATTACGCTATTAATTTAATGTCTTTTCTTAAACCCTTCTATCCCTAGAAATACTTAAAAATGTTAAACCTATTCCTTAAAAATTTACCTTAGCACCCTCAACCCTCTTTATCGGTTTTTCTGCATATTAAAAGCAATGAAAAAACTTTTGGTTTTAGGTTTATTGGTAAGCCTTGTATTATCTGCTTTTAAGAAAGCAAATAAGCAAGGTTTTAATGTACCAGAGGGGTGGCCCAAGACTAAATATAATTTCTCCAAAAATCCATTACTCCCTGAAAAAGTACTTTTGGGTAGGGCATTATTCTATGATCCCATCCTTTCACGAGATAGTACCGTTTCCTGTTCCTCCTGCCATACCCAGTATGCCGCTTTTACCCATATCGACCATTCTTTGAGCCATGGTATAGATGGCCGCATTGGCAATCGAAACTCACCTGCCCTAATGAACCTAGCCTGGCAAAAGGAATTTATGTGGGATGGCAGGGTAGATAAATTACAGAGCCAGGCTGTACTCCCTATTACCCATCCAGACGAGATGGACGAAACCATAGAACATGTGCTCCAAAAATTGAAGCACTCCGATATTTATCCTCGTCTGTTTTATGCTGCATTTGGCGATAGTACCTTAAGTGGCGAGCAAATGCTTGATGCCATATCCCAATTTATGGTGAGTATAGTAAGTTCAGAATCACGCTACGATAGTGTGATGAGAAAGCAGGGTGAATTTACCCCCAAGGAAGCCAATGGGTATAAACTATTTAAGCAACATTGCGCATCTTGCCATACCGAACCCCTGTTTACCAATCAGGCATATGAGAATAATGGATTACCAATAGATACTTCACTCAAAGATTATGGCAGGGTGAATGTGACCCATAAAGCCAGTGACTCCTTCAAATTTAAAGTACCCACCCTGCGCAATATCGAAATTTCAAGCCCGTATATGCACGATGGCAGGTTTAAAAGGCTGCATGATGTGGTGAACCATTATACTAGTGGCATTCAAAAGGGAACAAACTTATCAACACATTTGCAGACACCGATAGTATTGAGTGCCAATGAGAAGGTAGATTTAGTAGCATTTTTATTAACGCTGACTGACATAAAATTTCTTTCCAATAAAGAATATTCATATCCGAGAAAAATATTTTCTGATATGCGAATGATTCACTAATTTTTGGCGTCAAATACATAACCAAACTAACAAAGATGAAAAAGACACTCTTACTATTAGCTGTTTCGCTCAATTGCCTGGGTGCAATGGCTCAAACCAACCCCATTATCACCAAATGGCTGCAGAACCATACAGGCATCACTGGCAGGCATTATGTATCAGGTAGTTCTACCCCAATTGTTGATGCTGATTCAGCCAATGTGCAGACTGTATTATATTCATCTACATGGTCTTATGTAAGGACAAAGGGTGTGCCTGCCTATATTACAGGCCCATTTCTAGATGGCAATCCGTCGATTACCACCAACCAAAATGCGATTTTCAAAATGCCACTCACCCCAGTTCCTAATACTGGGACACTTACAGCCACATCGGGTGGTGATATAGGTATCTTCATCAATGGTGTAGCGATGTTCGACTATAGGGATGGTGTTAGCTGGAAATCATCAACCGGAGCTCTTGCTGGTGGCCCATTGGGTGGCATGGGCGATGGCGTATGGAATAGGGATGCAATTGTGGCGGAGCGTGGCGGATTCGATTGTTCAAAAGGGCATCCTGCTATGGGTAATTACCACCACCACCAAAACCCTAGTGCTTTCAGGCTTGACCTCAATGTAATTTCTACAGTGTGTAACCTTTATGTAGCTGATGCATTATATGCCTTAGACAGCACCCACCACTCTCCATTGCTGGGTTTTGCATTCGATGGTTATCCTGTTTATGGCTCTTATGGTTATAAGAATGTAGATGGCACGGGTGGCATAGTAAGGATGAAATCGAGCTATAGCCTCAGGAGTATTACTACCCGCACCACCTATGCAAGTGGTGTATCAGTTACTGCAGGTCCGGCAGTAAGCACTACCTATCCATTAGGTTTATTTAGGGAAGATTATCAGTATAATGCAACTTCAGCTGCTAGCCCTGATTTTCTTGACGACCACAATGGCCGTTTTTGTGTAACTCCTGAATACCCATCAGGTACCTATGCCTATTTTTGTACTGTGGATGCCAATTGGAATTCAGCCTACCCATACATGATAGGCCCTACTTATTATGGCGTAAAATCAGGGGTAAAAGTAACCTCAATCACCGAAGTTGTTACTCCCTATGTATCTACAACTACAGGTTTTGATACTTACAATTCAGCAATGCCAGATGTAACCATCTTTCCTAACCCAGCCAGCGATCTTATAGCTATCCAGCTAAGCAACCTGACAACCGATAATATTGATATTGAACTATACGACATCAATGGCCGTTCAGTTCAAAAAACAATCATTTTCCAGGGCAGCACTATGGCTTACTTCAATACCCAGGCGCTTTACGATGGTGAATACATCATTCGTATCAGCACCAAGGATGGGGTGATTACCAAGAAAGTTACGATTGCAAAATAAATAATGTAAAAAACACATAAACGAGAATGGGTTGAATCGTAGAGATTCAACCCATTCTCGTTTATGTGTAGCCCCCAAAAAAACTAGCTAATACTAATCAATTCCACATCAAAAATTAGTGCACTGTTAGGGCCAATATGTGTGCCTACCTGCCTGTCGCCGTAGGCGAGGTTGTGGGGCAGGTAAAAACGCCATTTACTACCTGTGCCCATCAGTTGCAAGCCTTCAGTCCAACCCTTGATAACCTGGTTGAGCGGGAAGGTTGCTGGTTGGCCACGGTTCACCGAGCTATCAAAAACTTTTCCATCAATAAGTGTACCATGGTAATGGCAGGTCACTTTACTTGTTGGGCCTGGTTTAGGGCCGTTGCCTGCTACCAGAATTTCGTATTGCAAGCCACTTGGTAATTCTGTCACCCCTTCCTTTTGTTTATTGGCTGCCAAAAAATCCTGACCTGTTTTCAGATTATTGGCTGCTTTATCAGCATTCATTTTAAATAGTCTGTCAGCTATACTCATTTTAGTTTTTTTGGTAAAAATATGGAACAGTAGGAAATAATGATATGGTTACTGGTTTCAAAATCCATTTTGCAATTGCTGCTATAAAATTGATGGTAGATGAATTGCCATTAATGGGACTTAAATGTTATTGTAATACCACCTATATTTCTAAAATAGCTTTCTAAACTGAGACAAGGAAATGGTTTCCACAGGTGAATCGACCCAATTTAGTAAGGCTCTCTCACCTGTAACGAGTAATTTGGCATGAGTACTTAGTGCAATATCGTATAGGTAATCATCCTCTGGATCAGGACTTTGGTAATGAAATGATTTTGGAGCAATATGTGTGCTAATTGCACTAACAAAATTGATGTAAAATATAGAACATAATGATAGGTTTTTCTTGATTTTGGGGTATTCCAATACTCTTTTAAGTTCTAATAAAAGCTTGTCATCCATAAATATTTCAATGTTATTCTGATTAATAAAGCGAAGAAGCCACTCAGTTTCTTGATTGAGAAAGAGGGTAACATAGCTATTTACATCAATAACGTATCGTTTTACCTTTCTTTTAATCACGGCCTTGCTTTCTTGCTTCTGTAATTAATTCGTCAATTTCAGATGCAGAATAATTGTGTGGTATTATAGATGCATCTAGTTCACGGGCTAATGTGGATAGTCTATCTTTATTGAGTTGAATCCATAGTAACTTTTGTTCAGACTCCGTCATCTTATTAATATCATCGACCAACAATGCAAAAGTTGATGGGCCATGGTTATTCTGTAATGATTTGGCTGCATTCATAATATTGCTTTATACAAATTTACAGGATATTTATTGAAAACGCCAAAAGACAAAACCAAGTATACAATGTCTAAATGTATCCAAAAACCAAATCGGTAATAAGCCATTTTATTAACCCACAATAAATAAATCAACTGCCCTTCAAAAAATAATATCCCTAATTCTAGCGATTTGTTAAATCTGGCACGGAATTTTCTGTAATTTTTATAAAAACCTAAATATGATAACTGACAACCACTATCTGGTAGCAGAGCAACTGGAAGGACTGGAAAAAGACATCAACCAGAGCATCCTTACTGATACCATCGAAGATGCTGAAGATTTCTTTGTAGATGCCAAAGAACGATTGCTGGATGTAAATAACTGGAAAAGATACGGTGGTGCAGGTATGCCGGAATTTTCCCTAAGCGACCATCATGGTAACCCAATAAGCAGGCGTGCCCACAAGGGTGATTGTATCAAGGTTACCCCATTTAATAATCCTGATTTTGATGCAGCTGAACCTATATGGGTAGCTATTGAAGCTATAGAATATGATGATTACCCCGACCTTAGTGCAGAATCGTTTGCCATTAGGGTGAGGCAAACTATACCGCTAGTATTTAATGACAGCAACTCACTGGTCATAAATGCCTATCAAACGGCCACGAGCACCTTAGTAATAGAGCGAACTGGTAAAAAATTGGCAGCTAATTACCATAGCCGTAATGATATGGCCGAAATGGCAGTGGGTATGTATGTGGATGAACAATCTATAAAATCAAATACCAGCACCTGGATGGGCATATCTGATGTGCAATGTACAAATCTTCTGAAGGGATTTATTAAGTAAAGCAACCCAAGAATAATCGGTAAATGATTTCAAGGTAGGTAACCGTTCCACCTTACAAATAATTTCTTATGGACGCTCCATAGGAGTCAAAGCTATGTAGCAAACAATATCAGATTGGCATATTCACCGATTTATCGGTGTACCTCATTATTGAATCCGCTCCAGGATTCTTGGGAATATAAAAACCTTCACTTACACCAATAAAAAAAGAAGGACACATGTAGATGCATCCTTCAATGAATGATTTGGATAAGATATTATTTCCTTGCTGTAGCGTGGATTTGTTTCTTTTCCTTGATACGTGCAGATTTACCTGAACGCTCACGGAGATAGAACAACTTAGCACGACGTACACGTCCGGCTTTGTGTAATACTATAGATTCGATATTTGGCGAATAGAGTGGGAACAAACGTTCTACACCTACTCCGTCAGATATTTTACGAACTGTAAAAGTAGCAGTATATCCACGTCCCTGGCGTTTTAAAACGTCGCCTTTGAACGACTGGATACGCTCTTTATTACCTTCCACAATTTTATAGTTAACCGTGATGTTATCGCCGGCCTTAAATTTAGGGTATTCCTTTTTTCCTGTAAGCTGCTCGTGAACAAAAGCTACTGCATCCATTGTTATAAATTTTTCGGACTGCAAAGGTAATGGAAAAATTATGTTTTACACAAAAAAAATATCTTTTATTCTGTGAGATTGCTAATTTTTTATGAAATATTGCCTAAAACAAGCCTTATAGGGCAAATTTAAGTCATTTTCTTCGAAATTAATTGTGCAAATACACATTGAAACTTTGGCTCGTGGTTAATAAATCGATTCCCAGTACTATTTATTTAGGCATTAGTAATAATAATGACGCTCTAATTATATGCCCGAACAGGTTTAAAGCAATTTTTCCCTTATTTTTGTATCAATAAAATGTATTCTATAATGAAGAACCTGTATCTCGCTGTCCTGCTTTTGTTGGTATCTACCTTTAGTTATGGTATTATAGGGCCAATAACCGGCGGACCTGATGTGTGCCTACATGGTTCTACGCATCTTAGCGATACATCAGCAGGGGGAGTTTGGACCAGCTCTAATCCTGGGGTTGCTACTATTGGTTCTGCCACAGGTGATGTCACTGGTTTAACCCTGGGCACTACTACTGTTGTTTATACAGTAGGGGTCAGCTCTACAAGTAAAGTTATCAGAGTTATTGGCCTCCCTACTGTTTATACTGTAACAGGTGGTGGTAGTTATTGTTCGGGTGGTACAGGGGTACATATCGGATTATCGGGTTCGGCTACAGGGGTAAGTTATTATTTATATAGGGGAACATCAGTTACTGGCCCGGTAGCTGGAAGTGGGATAGCACTTGATTTTGGTTTATTGTCAGTAGCCGGTACCTATACAGTGGTGGGCACCAGCGCATCTACCGGATGCTCTATTAGTATGGCAGATAGTGCTGTTGTTACTATTATTCCACCCTTGAGGCCAGTTGCGGGCATTACTATTACACCTGGTGATTCAGTTTGTAATGGCACTTCATGTACTTATCATGCCACTGCTGTAAATGGAGGTAGTACGCCAGTTTACCAATGGATAATAAACGGAGTAGCCGCAGGGGCAGGACCTACTTATACCTTTGTGCCGGCCAATGGCGATAGGGTGAAAGTAAAATTAACTAGCAATGCCATGTGTGCAGCACCCACGGTTGTTTACGATTCATTGATAATGCATGTTACTTCACGGCATGCGCCCATCGCCACACTTAGTGCTACACCTAATGATACTATTTGCCAGGATTACCCAGTAACTGTTTCTGTGACCCCCACTTATGGAGGCTCAGCCCCCACCTATAAATGGCTGTTTAATAATAGTATAGTAGCCACAACTGGTACTTCTTATTCCTGTTATCCTGCCAATGGAGATTCTGTTACCTGCATCATCCATAGTAACTACAATTGTCTTCTGGTAGATTCATCGCTAAGCATTCCATTAAAATTTACTGCCTTGCCTCCAGTATTCCCTACATTTTATATAGATGCCTATCCAGGGTACAATATAAAACCAGGACAAACTATTATGTTAAGCGCAGTGGTTACTTCAGCAGCTACTAATTTGAGCTACCAATGGTACGTGAACCGTGTAGCTATACCTACAGCCATACACGATACGTTTATCTATAATCATTTCGACTCTACAGGTATAGACTCTGTAAGCTGTGTGGTGACCAGCGATGGACTATGTACCATTACCACCACCAACTGGGCAATGATAACCGTAAGTGATGCAGCGGTAAACCAGGTAAACATTGCTGACAATATCCTGCTTTATCCTAATCCCAATAATGGACAGTTCAGTCTAAAAGGGCCTATGGCTTATAGCCATATCCAGCTAGAAATTGCTGATATGTTGGGGCAGATTATCTACAGGCAAAATGTAGAAATTAATAGTGGTCACATTGACCAGAATTTTATCCTGCCCGACAATTTACCTAACGGTATTTACAGGCTCATACTGCATACTGGTGAGGGAAAGTTTGCCACCTGGCCCCTGGGATTAAGGCGATAATATTAGGTATTCCTTATTATCAGCCTTTTAGATATCATAGCAAAGTATTTCTTTATAATTGTTACCTCATTTTAGTAAATTGAGGTACATTTGAAAAAAATCAATTGTTATGAAAAGAATACTACTTCTTGCATCAACCCTTTTGCTATTTATTTCATCACAAGCACAGATTAGCATCACTGCCAGTGATATGCCGGTGGCAGGTGATACTTTGCGCTATAGTAATGCTTCACCTGTAGGCTCAACCATTAACCTTAATGATACCGGAACCAATATTGCCTGGAATTTTGCGCTCACCGCCCAAAACCAGGGTATAGATAGTTACCTTACGGCTTCACAGGTAAGTATATTATACACCTTCCTGATAGGCCCAACAGCCATTGGTTATAAAGTAGCTGATAGCTTCCCAGGTATTGGAGCCTTTATACCAGTGTCTATCAAGAGTTTATATACCTTTTTCGAAACCAAATCAAGCCCTTCGAGGTATCAGGCACAGGCTTTTGCAGCTAATATAGCAGGTCTGCCAAGTCCTTTTAATTATTCTACCCCTGATGTTTGGTATTATTTCCCATTAAACTATTCAAGGCAGGATAGCGGTCAATATTCCCTTACTATAAACATTCCCACAGTTGCCAGCCTAAAACAAGCAGGGTACCGCAAATCGAGGGTTGATGGTTGGGGGACCATTGTAACTCCTTTCTTTACGACTCCTACCAATTGTATCAGGGTAAGGCAGGAGAAACATGAAATTGACTCAGTTAAATTTGGCACGCTCTCATTTGGCCTCCCTAATAATACCGTAGAATATAAATGGCTGGTAAATGGCGAACATTATCCTGCTCTTTGGGTAACTACCAATATGGTAGGGCCTACTGAAACTATTACTTCAATAAGGTATCGTGACCATTACCGTGATACATCTACCCATGTGAACAATGCAGCCTCAAATGTAACCAAGGGTATTGCTGTGATTAATGCTTATCCTAATCCATCGGCAACAGGCATTTACACTTTGGAGATTCCTGAAGGATGGAATAAATACAGTGTTGAAGTATTTGATATGCAATCGAAAGTGGTAGCTAATTTTGCTGACACTAAAGAATTAAAATTAGGAACCCTGGCAGGCGGTGAATACCTGGTTAGAGTAATATCAGGCGAACAGGTAGGTTATGTGCATATAACCAAGTAGTATTATTACAAGATATTTATAATGCCGCCTGCAATACCTTTTAGGTTTTGCAGGCGGTGGTGTTTTAGGGGGAAAGATCAGGATATACTATCTAGGTTTAGTGCATTTGTAAATTGTATGAACTATTTGGATACCAAATACATTAAAGCTATATCATTTTTCCTAGCTCTATAAATCTTCGGATTGCAATTCAATACTTTGGTTAGAAACAGGCAATGTTATAGTATCTCATTTCCTGGCGGAGCTTGACTACAATTTGACCAAAAATAAACATGTAACACTTTTATTACCATCTATTTTTTATAAAAGCAGTGCCTGCAGCGGGGTTCATAAACATCTTTTTCGCCAAGCAGTACCTGGTCATCAATAAGCGGCTTACGGTAGGAGTAATTGGCAATATCACCACATTTCACACATACAGCATGCAGCTTGGTAATATACTCTGCCCTTGCCAGCAAAGAAGGCATTGGCCCAAAGGGCTTACCTGTATAATCCATATCAAGGCCAGCCACAATAACACGCATACCTTGTTTGCTCAACTCTTCAACAACTTCCACAATGCCGGGATCAAAAAACTGCGCTTCATCAATTCCCACCACGTCAACACCTGAAGCCATTAATAATATATTAAATGGATTCTCGACAGGAGTAGACCGGGTGCGGGAAGCATCGTGAGATACTATATCGTTAGCGTCGTAACGAGTATCAATCATTGGCTTAAATATTTCGGCCGTCTTACCAGCTATATTTACCCTTTTAAGCCTACGGAGCAATTCTTCTGTTTTACCAGAAAACATACAACCACAAATCACCTCGATCCATCCCTTTTTATTCCCCGAATTATTTGGTTCAATAAACATATATAAAATGTTAAGCTATTTCTTTATCCTTGCCCAAATATAATTGATTAAGACAATTTCCGGTAGTGAAATTTGAGAAATAGGTGAAAACACAACCCACCAATTAAAGAATATCAGGATTTTACTGATAACGGTTCAAGAAATTCGACGAACTTTTTTTGATTGATACTATTAAATTTGGATTAAATAGTATAACTTTCCGCCTTATTTACACTACATCTGGCATG
>CANGSR010000164.1 GCA_947456055.1 Chitinophagaceae bacterium | reverse complement strand
TATAAATAACTAGCAAACATTCTCCAAAAAATAGTCCTATATCCCCCCAGCATACTACTATTTAAGATAAAAATATCTGCATACCTTCAAGCCATAAAATCAACATACATGAGATTTACATTCTCCGCCGAAATAAACCAACCAATCAACAGGGTAGTAGAATTATTCCGCAATAAGGAAAACCTCAAAGAATGGCAGAAGGAATTAATCAGTTATGAGCATATATCAGGTTCACCAAATGGGGTGAACTGTGTAACAAAATATCTACATAAAAGTATCACCATAATCGAGACCCTGCTTTCTTACAATTTACCTCATGAAATTAAAGGGTATTATGAACACTTAGCTGGGAAGAAAACAGTGATGACACATAATACAGTATACCGATTTACAAAGATATCAGACAATAAAACCCTATTTGAGTTGAAAATGGAGGATGCGGTATTTGTTGGTTGGCTACCCAAATTAATGTCAAAGCTAATGGGCCGGATGTTCGAAAAATATCACCAGGATGAGGTTGACCAATTTAAGGTATTTGCTGAGAGGTAACAAAGCAAATTTTGTTCACTAATTTTTATTGTTCACGTTTCCTGAACAGTTGAATTTTGTGAACAAATAGATGAGTTTTCTTGGATAATACAAATTTGTTCACTATTTTTGAATGTTCACGTTTCCTGAACAAAAATATTTAGTGAACATGCTAGAAACTGAAATTGTACATATTGCACTAGAAAACCTCCAAAAGAATACCCATATCTTGGGAGTATGGAAGAATTATGAAATTGGTGATAACAAAAAAATAGACGGAGAAATTACATTTAATATTGATAATCAACAAGTTAAGATTTTTACTGAGGTAAAAAGAACTATCAGAAATTACCAGCTCAATAATATTACAGATATAGCCAGCGCTCATAAACCATTCTTGCTTGTAGCCGAGCACCTATTTCCTAAAATAAAGGAGGAACTCAGACAGCGGGATATTAGCTATCTGGAGGCCAATGGTAATATCTACCTAAAAGGACAGGGACTATTCTTTTGGATAGACAATCAAAAACCTCTGGAGCAGGAAAAAGAAAAAATTAACCGGGCTTTTACCAAAACCGGGCTGAAGGTCATATTCCTCTTTCTGCAAAATGAGGAATATGTAAATTACCCATACCGTGAAATAGCACGGATGGCCGAAATAGGTTTAGGTAATGTAACTAATGTAATGAACGGACTGAAACAGGATGGATATTTACTAAAATTGAATAAGGATGAGTACAGACTAGTGAACAAAAAGGAACTATTGGATAAATGGATACCAGCCTTTGCTGAAAAATTGCAACCATCATTGCACATAGGCAATTTCCGCTTTCTAAAAGAAGAAGAATATAAAAACTGGAAAAACTTAGCATTAATACCGGGCAAAACGTATTGGGGAGGTGAACCAGCTGGAGATATTTTGACAAACTACTTGAAACCAGAAATACTAACCTTGTATACAGAGGAAAACAGAAACGATCTGATAAAAAATTACAGGCTGGTACCTGACCCTAAAGGGAAAGTAAAAGTATATAAAAAATTCTGGGCCAATGAAGCTGTAAATCATATTACCGTAAGGCCACTGCTGGTATATACAGACCTTATGAATACTAGTGATGATAGATGTATGGAAACCGCACAAAAGATATTTGATGAGTACTTACAAGATAAACTTTGACCAGTGGCAACAAGACGCATCTATAAGCGGTCTACTCGATGCTTTAGAAAGGGGGTTTGAAAAGTTCAATATTGACTTCTACCTAATAGGAGCTTTAGCTAGAGATACCTGGATGGGAATGAATGATAAACGACCAAAAAGAGCTACAAAGGATGTAGATTTTGCGATCCTAATCCCTAATACAAAAACATTCAATGAGTTAAAAGAGTATCTCATAAAAGAAGAGGAATTTAATCCCTATCATGAAAATGCCTTTGTCCTTATTTGGAAAGATGGCACCCAAGTTGACCTTTTACCTTTTGGCGATATTGAGGATAATGGGGTTGTAAAAGTAGAAGGCAGAGGACATACATCAATAAATGTTGATGGCATTCGGGAAGTTTATGAAAAAGGTTTACCTGAAGTAGAAATAGAAAGTGGGAATACATTTAAATTCTGCACACTACCTGGACTTGTCCTTCTAAAATTAATTGCCTGGAACGACAGACCAGAAATGAGATCAAAAGACATTTTGGATATAAGCGATATCCTTAACAATTACTTTGATATTCATAGTGAAGAAATATACAACAATCACATCGACCTATTTGATAACGAAGCTGCTGAACTAATTGATATTGCAGCAATGGTGATGGGTCGGGAACTAGGGGCTATTCTAAAGAAGAACAAAGCCATCACCTCAAGGGTTATCAGAATTCTTGAAGAAAACACAAATGACTCGAAAAATAGTAGACTAGCCGAATTGATGACACAGTATTTTGATAATTCAATTGAGGAAAATATTAAGGTTCTAAAGAGCATCATTAGAGAGATACAAAGCGCTTTACAGTCTGATAATTAATGTACCACTCACCTATTTCGCAGATTCTTTCTAATTAAGCTACATCCCTTAATTGATATTATTGAATCCACCCTGCAAAAAAACAAGTACCAATATATTGTTAAGTGTCTCGCTGTATTACAATTTGTCGTTATTCCAGTGGATTATCCTATGTTTTAATGTCAATTTTTCATTGAGTCCCAGATGGCATTCTATTTGTTAGGGCATTTTAAAGCCTGCTAATAAATATGGAACAAGCCTTTCAAACCAATATCCTCGACGACAGACGGATAAAACTGCTGAACTATTTGTTGCAAAAAAACAAAATCCCCCTGAATGGAAATTTCAATCTGCATGATATCATTGCTAATATCCCCAATGATGAATACCAAAAGCTCTTTATCGATAATCCCGAATTTGAAAATGTATGGCGTGGTATCGACATGTCTACATCGCTGGGCAAGTTTTTAACCCAAAATGGATTGGCTATACAAAATGGAGATAATTTGCAGTTAACCCTTGATAGGGGAAAAGACCTGCAAAAACAAGGTAGCTATGGTAAACTACTTGAAGACGAACGCTTTATTACCAATGAAGCCCGCAGGGTATCAGAATTGGAAATTGAAGCCGATAAGATGTCGCACAGGCAATACAAAATAAATGTGCTTATTGCCATAGGCACTGGTATTGCCGGTGTGTACTATTTATTGGAAATTTTGAATGGCTTTTTTGGGTTTTACAGGTACCACCACTAGTATCGTTGTAATAAAAAAAGCCCACCGAAATCCGGAAGGCTCTATTATTTTTAATCACAAGGAAATCCTATTTCCTCTGTATCTCCTGATGGTGTTTTAATACCTTGGCTTCTACAAAGAAGATGATTTCTTCGGCTATATTTTTGGTTTGGTCGCCTACCCTTTCCAGTTTGCGAATGATAGAGAGTACATACAGTGCATCGTGCATTACAGTAAGGTCTTCGGCTATGGCATTGCTTATCCTGTCTATAGCGGCATAATTGATATCGTCAAGCACTTCATCCCTCTGGAAAATGCTGCGGGCCAGGGTGGTATCGTCTTTTTCAAAGGCTATACGGGTATCTGCCAGCATTGATATTGCATCATCAAACATTTTGATAACCTCAGTCTTTGCAAACAAGTCTTCATCAAAATTCTCAAGGGCCTCAATTATGTATTTAGATATACCATCGGCTATATCACCTATCCTTTCCAGGTTGGTATTGATTTTCAATACAGCCAAAAGAAACCTGAGGTCAACAGCTACTGGGCAGTAAAGGGCAAATATGTTCTCACAATCCCTGTCTATTTTAAGCTCAAAGGCGTTTACCCTTTTTTCTTTCATAGACACCTCACGGGCCAGGTCTCTGTCGAAAAGTACCATAGAAGTCCGGGTCTTCTTCAATTGAGACTCTACCAGGCTCCACATACCTACCAACTCCACCTTTACTGATTGCAATTCATGCTCTAATTGTGTCATTGCCTTTAATTAATTATCCAGATTTAGCTAAACCTGCCTGTTATATAATTTTGTGTACGAATGTCTTTGGGGTTGGTAAACATGGTTTTTGTATCATCAAATTCCACTAATTCGCCCATGTAGAAAAACGCTGTCCTGTCACTTACCCTTGCTGCCTGTTGCATATTATGCGTTACTATTATCAGGGTATAGTTCTTCTTCAGCTCGTGAAACAACTCTTCAACTGTTGAGGTTGATATTGGGTCAAGAGCCGATGTTGGCTCATCAAACAATAATACCTCTGGCTCCATTGCTACCGCCCTGGCTATACACAATCTCTGCTGCTGCCCACCCGACAGGAATGAACCCTTTTTGGTGAGTGAATCTTTTACCTCATTCCATAGTGCCACCCTGGTAAGGCTATGCTGCACAATATTATCCCTTTCTGCCTTTGGCAATTTTATGCCATTTAGCTTATAACCTGCTATTACGTTGTCGTAAATACTAAGGTTTGGAAACGGATTAGGGCGTTGGAACACCATACCTATTTTCAACCTTACAAATATAGGGTGCATTTCCATTACATCCTCACCATTGAGTAATATCTGTCCCTTTGCAGTAGCACCAGGTATCAACTCATGCATGCGGTTTATCCCGCGCAGGAAAGTAGTCTTTCCGCAACCCGAAGGCCCCATTACAGCTATTGTTGTATTCCGGGGAATTTCAATATTCACGTCTTTTACCACGTGGTTATCTCCGAAATAAGCATTGTAATTTACCGACTTTACAATTGTACTTTCCATTTTCTGGTTATCAGCTTAGTAAATATATTTAATAATAATACCCATATCAGCAATATGCATGATGCACCCCATGCAAGGTCGTGCCAATCGTTATATGGGCTAGTTGCATAATTAAAAATCAGCAAGGGCAAACTTTGCATAGGTTTCGTAATATCTGTTGTCAAATAAGGATTACCAAATGCTGTGAATAATAATGGTGCAGTTTCACCGGTAATCCTGGCTACTGAAAGCATCACCCCACTCATAATACCACTGATTCCGCAGGGAACAATTACTTTAAGTATTACCCTATGGAAAGGCATTCCCAGTGCATAGGCCGCTTCCCTTAATGAATCGGGCAATAACAATAAGGTTTCCTCAGTGCTTCTCACTACTATGGGTAACATCATTATTGCCAAAGCCATACTACCCGATAAGGAAGAAAAGCTGTTTAATGGTTTCACTAACCAGAAGTAAGCTACTATACCAATTACAATAGAAGGAATACCCTGCAATATATCAATACATAAGCGGCTCCAATAAGCCAGCTTACTGTTTTTGTTCTCACTAAGGTAAATACCACATAATATACCAAATGGTATGGCTATGATAGATGCAGTACCTACTATTATCATTGTACCCACCAGGGCATTGGCTATACCACCCCCACTTTCGCCTACGGGCTTGGGCAGGTTGGTTAAAAAATTCCAGTTGATCTTGGTAATACCTGCCTGGAGTATATATACCAGAATAAACAATAAAGGCACAACACAAGCCAGTGATAAAACAATTACCAGGGTCTTGAATGCAGTGCTCTTACCTATTCTGTACTTAATGGCCACACTCATAAAAAATTATTTAGAAACTCCTTTTATCAATCTTTTTCCAATCATATTGATTACCACTGTAACTACAAAAAGTACAAGGCCCAACTCAATGAGTGCCGACAAATAAACAGGATGGTCGGCCTCGGTAAATTCATTGGCTATAACGCTGGCCATAGTATTACCAGGCGAAAAAATGTTTTTAGGTATCAGGCTTGTATTACCTATTACCATGGTCACTGCCATTGTTTCACCTAGCGCACGGCCCAGTGATAACATTACGCCTGCAAAAAGACCAGATTTTGTGTAGGGTAGTATTACCATGCGGATTACTTCCCACCTTGTGGCACCCAGCGAATAGGCAGCTTCTTTAAGGTTAGCAGGCACCATTTGTATCATCGACCTCCCCAGCGATGCCGCATATGGTATAATCATTATTGCCAATATCAACGATGAACTAAATATGCCCAACCCAACTGCATTAACCCCTATTGCTGTTTCAAAAGACCTTACTATAGGCACTAACACTGCTAATCCCCAAAAACCATAAATAACAGATGGCACCGCAGCAATTAGTTCCACCAGGTTTTTAAGCAAATCGGGCATCCAGCCTTTCGGGAAATACTCTCCAAGAAATAAGGCAACCGCAAATGAAAATGGCACTGATATTATCAATGCAAGAAATGACGTAAGTAGTGTACCCAATAAAAACGGGTATACACCAAAAATATCCCTCACCGGGTCCCAAACCTTACCCCATAAGAAACCTAACCCTGCACTTTGTATCGACAATCTCGATTGCCATGCAAGTGTAATCATGATTCCTACTACCAAAACCACTGTGGCAACCGCCACTATCATTATTGTACGCCTGAAAATATTTTCAGCACGTATCTGGCGGTGCGACCTCTTTAACCGTTTATTGGTACTCACAGTATCCGGTGTTTTTTTAGAACTAAATCCCGCCCCGGTTTTTACCCGGGCGGGACTTAATTCTTTATCAACTGATGTTTCCATTTAGTATTTTGACCTTATTATTGCAATACTGGTTTACCATCAAAGGTAACAGTCTTCAATTGGGCATCAGCAACGCTGATTGCATTTGCAGACAAAGGTGCATAATTAAGTGGAGCGCAATACTGCTGTCCTTCATGAACCATCCATTGAACCATCTTCAACATTTTAGTAGCCCTTTCAGCACTATGGTTGTTGTATTTCTGCTCCTTGTAAACAAGTATCCAGGTAAGGCCAGATATTGGGTAACCGTCAGCAGCTTCAGTGTTAGTTAAAGATACCTTTGCATCTGCAGGGATAGTGATATTTGCAGCAGCAGTGATACTAGCAATGCTTGGTGTGATGAAGTTACCAGCTTTGTTCTGCATACGTGCATAAGCCATACCATTCTGGATAGCATAAGCCAACTCAATATAACCAATGCAACCTGGAGTTTGCTTTACAGAACCAGCAACACCTTCGTTACCTTTTCCACCAAGACCTACAGGCCAGTTAACTGAAGAACCCTTACCAACTTTTGCATCCCAATCTTTACTCACCTTAGAAAGGTAAGTAGTGAAGATGTTAGAAGTACCACTACCGTCGCTACGGTGAGCTACCTGGATATCTAATGAAGGTAATTTAACACCTTTGTTGATAGCTGCAATCTTAGGGTCATTCCATTTCTTGATTTCACCCAGGAAGATTTTAGCCAATACATCAGGAGACAAATTAAGTGTATCCTTTACATCAGGTAAGTTATAGCTTAATACAACCGCACCAGCTGTAATTGGTATATGAACTGCTGGTGCAGACATTGCGCTATCTTGTTTGCCATTCAATGGGGCATCAGATGCACCAAAATCTACTGTTTTGCTGGTCAACTGCTGGATACCACCACCAGAACCTATTGACTGGTAATTTACTTTCAGGCCAGTTGTCTTGTTGTATTCAGAAAACATTTTTGAATACAAAGGATTTGGGAAGGTAGCACCTGCACCCAGAATGGTATTGTCTTCTTCTGTACCAGCTTTTGCTGTTGAATCTGCACCTTTTGGATTGTTACCACCAGCGCAACTAGTGAGCATCATGCTGCCTGAGATTGCTACTGCAAGCGCTGCGAATGCTAGATTTTTTACAATTTTCATATACTTTGTTTTTAGAAACTCTTATTAAAATTATTTTCCGAATACGTAATAGAAAGTAAGACGATAAAGAACATCTGTACCCTTCATTGTAGTTACACCACTATTCATTGAAGAATACTTTGTACCAAATGAATTGCTAGCTGTAGCATCAAGACCACTGTTGTAAGTGTTCATCCAGATGTTTGGCATAACATGTACATTCTTGATTGGCGTAAAATCCAAACCATAGGTAACAAACATTTCCTTAGTAGTAGGATCGTACTGAGAAGTAGTAGCAGTGTAAGATTTAGTGTTTTGCTCACCAGCTATATTGCTCAGGTTACCAGTTGGGTCATAATTATCAAAACGTGCAAATGCATTCAATTTGTCCTTTATTACCTGACCTTTACCAAAGATAGAGAAGCCCATAGCCTTAGTAGTGCGGTAATAAGTGTTACCATCTTTTCCTGCTACGTTTACATCACCCAATAAAGTGTTCATGAAGAACTCAACACCTACTGTGAATGGCTTAGTTTGGTAAGCAACGAATAATTTAGTCATAGCACGCTCGTGGTAGTAAGTACCATTAGGGCTAGGTAATGCTGATTTATAACCATTGATGTACTGGCCCCAGTTCATCCTTGTATAATCCTGGTAAAGGTCAACAATGATTTTTTTGTCCATGAACTTGCCCCAGATATCACCATAAAATGTTTTAAAGTTATCATTTTCGGTTTTAGCGCCTGTGCCATTAGCTACCATTGCTACATAACCATAGTTACCTTTTTTGTCAAATTTGCCTTGTAAAGCAATACCCATATCAAAAGATGTAGTACGGCGTATATCTATAATTTCCCTTTCAATGCTACGGTAACCCCAAACTTCTTCAGCTGCCATTCCACTGCCATTCTTTGCATAGCCCGGAGTTGCTTGCTGTCCTACAATCAGGTCAGCATTTTTGTAAATATTTTTCCAACGGATATTAGCGAGCTTTACATAAGGTGCAAACTTGTTATTGGCCAATACATCACCAGTTCCCTGACCTAATATACCTGAAGTAAAATTGTCTTCTGCAGCTAATAAGAACTCAGCACTGAAATTTTTCGAAATGTTGTAATCATAACCAAGATAAACACGACGAAACTGAAACTGGTTTTCATTTAACGGAACCTTTGTGTATTGGTTCGAACCTCCGCGGTTTGCATCATCAGTAGCCCCCTTGTAAGAAAGGTCACCGAATGCATAACCCCACAATTTGCCGTTTGGCACAAAAGCGGCATTTGAATCAGCCATTATCTGGGCATAGGCTCCCTGGCCCAATAGTAGCATTGTAGCACAGGCTAGGCTGTACTTTTTGATTGAATTTTTCATTAGAAATGTGTGTGTGTTTTAATTTAATGCAAAGGAACTACTTCAATGTTATCTGTACATTACGCCAATATTAATTTAATGTTAAGTCGGGTGCGATTATTCTGATTTATGTGCCTCCTTTAAACAACAACGAGAAATCAAAGCATATAAAATTAAAATAAAACAGCAAAGCCACCAGATTTTGGTGGCTTTGCTGTTTTATTTTTCTGTTAAGTTATTATTTATCCCAGAAAAGCTTAGGAGAATACATTGTTGCTGCCGGTACATTAGCAGTGTTGTAAGACAACTCTGTTTGTGGGTACAACATACGACGAGGTATTGCTGTTCCCTTTGCAGGAGTCAATACAGGATAACCTGTCCTGCGCCATAAAGTCCATGCCTCGGGATTCAGGTATAATGCAATATACTCCTCATTAACAATTTTAGACATTGCATTTGCAGCTGTAAGTACACCATTTGCAGCAATATATGCAGCAGCGTCTGTTGCAGAAACACCCAGCTTAGTCATATTGTTCATGATACCTTCCTGGTAAGCCGCCTGGGCTGCAGTTAAAGAACCGCCTGAAGTAATAATAGCTTCAGCTTTCATAAATTGCAACTCATCATAGGAAATAAATTCAACAGCTGAACTGATTGCCCCAAAATTTGCATTAAGGCCATCACCACCTGTTAATGGGTCAAGTGTATCCACCATCATATAAACCCTTGGGTCATTATTAGTAAGCATATTAGTGATCATAGTACTACTTGTGAAAGTAATATCATCACGCTGCTCATTAAACTGGTACCATGGATTTGCAAATGTTTCTTTTGTATCGAAAGTATATTTAGCATTATCAGAATTATCAGAGAATGATGCAGCTATTTCGGCCAAAGCCAGATTAGCATTTGCTACACTTCCTTTGCTCTGGTGCATGTATATCCTTGCTTTAATGGCATGTGCAAATTTTATCCATTTTGTAGAGTCGCCCTGGTAAATCATATCCTCTGTTCCGGGAGTGAAAATACCTGCTGATGGATCCTTCATTTTTGTAATTCCATCATCACAAAGTTTTATAATTGCAGTGTATACCGAACTTCCTGCATCAAATTTTGGTTTAATATTCCCCATACCCTTAAAGGCTTCACTAAAAGGAACATCACCCCAGAAATCGGTAGTAAGCATTAATGAATATGCCATAAGTATCCTTGATACACCGCTATACCTATTATAGCCACTGTTATCTGATGGTACCATCAGGCTGTCATCATTCATCATTACTGAAGTATACATATTGGCCCAGCAATTGTCTACATCCTGGTTAGTCAATATGTATTGGTAATAAGCACCGCATTGCCTTGATGCGCTATATGTCTGTTGCACAAACATTGAAGCAAAGCGAGACAAATCACCTCCCTGTACATATGCAAGGCTACCTTCTACTGTTGGCAATATCAGCGAAGGCACCATGG
>CANGSR010000163.1 GCA_947456055.1 Chitinophagaceae bacterium | reverse complement strand
TTATGTAAGTCCAAATATAGGCTTTATTGAAATGGTATTTAACCACCCAAGTGATAAAAAATATGAGGTATGGCAATTGGAAAGATATAAAATAATTAAATAACAATGCCTCCAAAATGGAGGCATTGTTATTTATATTCTTAAAGAAGTAAAGTAAATTGTACTCGTAAATGGTTAGATAATCCAACCCGAAAAATAGTCCACTTCGACTAATTACTATGTACTAACGACTAATTACCAAGAAATATCTTTTTACCTGCCTATCGGCAGACAGGCTTTCTACTCTCTACTTTAGACTCAAAAAGATTTAATATCTCTTCCTTCCACCACCTTTATAAGATGATTCCCGGCTGGCTTCTCTGCCGCCATCACGTCCACCACCATCACGGTCACGACCACCGCCGAAAGACCTTCCTTCGCCACCACCAAAGCGTGGTCCGGAAGAAGGACGTGGCCTTCCGCCTGATTCGCCCCTGCTACCGCCACCCATAGGGGTTTGGTCGGCTTCTTCAAGGCGCACCTTGCGGCCCTTGAATTTCTTGTTAGAAAGCTGGTCGATGATGAAAGTTGCTGCTTCGCCCGGTACATTGAAGAAACTACTCATATCCCTTACGGTCATGCGCTCAATAGTATTCGGGTCAATATCGGTAGATTCAGCTATGAAAGCCAATAATTTTTGGTTGTTCAGGCCGTCTTTTTCACCAAGGTTGATGAATAAACGGGTATACCTGCTGCCCCTTGTGCCACGGTCCCTGTCTTTACCTTCAAAACCGGCATTCAAGTCGTCGGCTTCCTGGTAAGCATCAATAGTGTCCTTCAGTTGCAACCAGATTAGCTTCCTGATGAGTTCGTCCTTATCCATTTCGGCAAACTGCTCATGCATCATATCCTTATAGAGCTTTGCAAAGTCGGCCTTAGGCTCGGCAACGGCAATCTGCTCCATATAGAAGAACAAACGTTTACGTACCACTTCTGAACCATCTGGAATATCGCTCTTGTTAAATTTCTGTTTTACCAGGCGCTCAATCTGCCTGATATTTGAAATCTGCTTAGGTGAAACAATAGACATACAGATACCAGATTTACCTGCGCGGGCAGTACGGCCACTACGGTGGGTATAAACCTCGGGGTCATCAGGCAATTCGTAGTTGATAACGTGGGTAATATCATTTACGTCAATACCACGTGCAGCCACATCGGTAGCAACAATACATTGCAATTGTTTGGCCTTGAAACGGTCCATCACCTTGCTACGCATTTTTTGGTCCATATCGCCATGCAGCGGACTAACATGATAACCCATTTTCATCAGCTTTTCGCTCACTTCCTGGCAATCCTGCTTGGTACGGGTAAAGATGATACCATAAATACCGGGGTTGAAATCGAGCAACCTGCGCAGGGTTTCAAAACGGTTATGGTGGTTGGCCACAAAGTATTGGTGGTCAATGTTTTCGTTGGTAATATTTGCTGCACCTGATGCAAACTCTTTCCAATCTTTCATGAAGCGTTTGGCAATGCCACGTACCTCATTACTCATTGTTGCGCTGAACAACCAGGTATGTTCACGTTCAGGGGTGTTTTTCAGGATGATATCAATATCTTCCCTGAAACCCATATTCAGCATTTCATCAGCCTCATCAAGAACCACGAATTGAACGTGTTCCAAAGAGAGTGCTTTACGCTCCAGCAGGTCAATAAGACGACCAGGGGTAGCCACAATTATTTGTGGGTTTGCCCTTACATCTTTAATCTGTCCGGTAATAGAAACGCCACCATATACAGCCGTAATGCGCAATCCACGCATATGTGCACCATATTTGGTCATTTCTTCCTGTATTTGCATGCAAAGCTCGCGGGTGGGACTAAGCACCAGGCATTGCACATGTTTTTGGGCTACATCCACATGATGTAGCAATGGCAGGCCGTATGCTGCCGTTTTCCCTGTACCGGTTTGAGCCAGCCCGATAATGTCAATGGGCTCCGATAATAATTGAGGTATTACTTTTTGTTGAATAGGAGTAGGTGTCTCAAAGCCAAGGTCTGAAATAGCCCGAATCAGTTCTTCCCGCATTGGGAAGGATGAAAAAGAAATCATTAAGTAAGAACTTTTTAAAAAATAATGTTAAGCCAAATAGCAAAACGGCTGCGAAGGTACGTCAAATAAATGATAAAAAATGCCATCCCTTGCCTTTAACAATAATAAACTGTGAACAAATGTGATACTTTAACTTTTTAAATTTCACTAAATTGAATGGGCTAGGGGATTGTCTTAGTATGTTACAATATTTACACCCTAACCATAAATGGCATAACCCTAAGGATTTTGGAGATTTTTTGTGATAGGTTATTTACTGGCATTAATAGCCCAAAGGGCTATACTGTGAATAGCCCCCGGTGTAAACCGGGGGTATATGGTGAAAAATAATTATGAACCCCAAAGGGGTTCAATGTGCATTTAAAATTAGGATAGCAATCAAATTTCCTTAATCAAAGACATTAATCCTATCCCTCCTCCTCCTCCGGCATCACAAAAAATCCAGCACACCTTACAGGGTTTAAGAAACCCAAAATACGCTTGCCAGCCTTAATCTTACCTGCAACAGTAGCAAGGAATGGCGGCAAGAAACTGGTAGTCAATTCCTGTTCACGGGCATTGAGGGCCTGTTTGGCATACTTCTTTTTCAGGTATACATTCATAAATTGGGTGAATGCCGTGCCGAACTTTGGGTCTACCACATCATTTGCATATTGCATAGGGGTACTATTGCCTCTGGTAATGCCTACCATATGCAGGTAATAGGTAGCAGCCCTATATGCCCAATAAGACTTATCCGCATCGGCAGATGCCCTATTAGTCCGTGCCTTATAATATTGCAATATCAATATAGGCAGCGAGAATATGAGCAATACTACCAGTCCGAGCAGGCTTGCAGTTACCCATAGTATTTTGGTATAAGAAATCGGTTTGGCCTGTTCCTCCAGTTGTTCTTTTTCCTTAGGGCTTAAAATATCCTTGCGTTTAAGGTAAATTTCATCCACAGGGGCAGGGTCGGGGAAGCGGTTGATGATGGATGCGGCACTTTCACCGGGTCTTGGTTCCAGGTGTTTAAGTGCTTCGGCATACGATACAGCAGTGCCTTCATCACCTTTTTGCACCTTTTGTAAAGGCATCGCAATACTATCCTTATAAACAGTGGCCACCTTCATATCGAGGGTTACAGATACCGGGGTAGGTAATTTATACTCCTGGTCGTGGAAAACCATTTGCTTAATCTTAAGCTGCAAGGTCTTTTTTAGTGTGTCTACATTTTCCACAATACCATCAGCAGCCAGCCATGCTCTTGGTGGCTGCATTGGTGGTGTGCCATCTGTAGCTGGAGTAGGACGACCATTTTCGTTATCATTGCCCACAGTAGTATCAAAGTCGAGCCAGCCATAACCAGGGAAATATACCTGCACCCATGCATGGGCCTGATTGGCATAATACCAGTACCATCCCTTATTTTTATCGCTCCTGTCTTCGGTTAGGAAGCCCACTGCTATACGTGAGGGAATCCCCAATGACCTGAGCATAAATAGGGTAGCCCCTGCAAAGTAGGCACAATATCCCTTATGATTTTCATTGAGGAAGTAGAGGAGTTTAGATGCATTGGGTAGGTCGGGCACACCTGGATTGTCGGTATAATGGTAGAGCGCATCACCATTTTCGTCTTTGGATAAGAAATAATTCCTGATGGCAATGACCTTATCGGCAGTGGTTTTGGCAGAGTCAGTAATTTTATGGGCTAGGCTACCTATGGAGCTGAACTTGGTGCTGCCCGGCATATAGGTATAGTATTTCATGAATTTTGGGTCAAGGGTATCATAGCCCTTCACCTTCCTCAATACCTCAAACCTCATTTCCTGGAATTTCCTGATTTGTGCGTTTGGCGAATTGTACACGAAATAGGCGCTGTTCAACTGGGATACATAGCTCTTAGCCCTGAATGCCGACCTGAATTCGGCCCTGAAATCCTTCTCTATAGCTATAGGCTGTACGAAATAGCCCACATTAGGAGCTAGGTAGGTTGTGGCAGATAAGTCCTTGCAATAGACCTCGATTTCCACAGTGGTCCTCAATTTTGAACCCAGGCTATTAGGAATTACAGAGGAGTCAGTTTTGGTATAGAATAGGGGTATCTTAGATGGGTCGGGCTGGAAAAGATCGTTATAGGGTATAGTGGTATCCCGTTCGAAGGTTTCGGTAAGGGTGTCGAATTTGGTAAAGTAAAAGGCAGTAAGGTATAGTGGGTTGGGGATTCTAGCTTCTCCAGGTTGTGATGGGAAGAAATTATCAATATGGGCACAGAACAGTAATTGCTTACTACGGCTTAGCGAGCTTCCCAGGCTTGAATAATCTTTAAGGTCAAAACGGTTGTCCTTATTTTTCTTCATCATGCTATTGTCACCACCCTTGCCACCGCCACCATAATTGGCTACGGTCTCCTTAATCTGGTTGCGCATCAGGTAGACAACACTTCCCAATAATAAAGCCGCCAACACGCTAAATGATAATAGTCGGCGGATCATAAACCACCAGAATTTTTGCGACTTGTCCTTGTAATTGTAAATCTGCTCTGCCGTGAAAATGATGTATATAGCATAGAGTAGAGCAGGGGCAAATGCGCCTAATAGCCCGGTTACAGTTTCAGCATTCTGCTTGGCTATCAATAAGATACAACTGGTTAGTAAACCAATGGCTATAAATACCGAAAAATAGCGTATGCGAGTAAATCCCCAACCTATAAGCCAGCCTCCAGTAAATAATATGGCAAAAACCAGAAACTGTATGGATATGAAAAAGCTATCAAACTCACCAATGGCATACTTATCAAGCCCTTTGTAGATGCTGTAAAGGGCGACTATTAATACACTAAAAGGCACTAAAAACCTGAATCTGAAAGAATAAAACAAGGCAGCCAATCCCATACCTGCCGCCAGGTAGAGTGACTGCATGAGTGCCTGGTTTTGCAATAAAGTATAGTAGTTATTGGCATTCAATAAAAGGAAATAACCCACTGCTGCTGTGGGCAGTAGTAAAAAGATAAGCTTTGCCAATAATTCATTTACAGGTGTTGCCCTTTGTATATTCATTGTTCCCTTGCCTAAAAACTGTATAAATGTAGGGCAAAAACGGGTTGGCAGATTGTTAAAAATTATTGGGGGATTTTAATATTTATGTAGCTTTGAATGTATTAGCGAATGGTGAAATTCCATAGCTATCAATTAGTAACAATTATGAATCCATTCCGGGAAAAATTAAGCGTTGTGTTCCTGCCTTATCTGCTTACCGGATTTGTCTTTATAGTTATATATTCCCTGTTTAATTATTTAAACCAATACCATTTCCACTGGCTCCAAATTAAGCCCGAAGTGGCTAATATGTGGTATCCTATGTTATTTGGGATTGCAAGCTACTATTTGCTGAAACCACAATATGATTTATTAGTTTATGATAAATTGGAGAAGTGGGAAGTACTCTTTATTCTTTTAAATATAGCTGGTATTGGCTGCCCAATCATTAGTGTTCAGTCTTACCTGTCAACTCCAGGTAATTTGATGGTGGGAAATAATGGGGCATTATTTATTGCATATAACCATGACTTTTATTTGATATTGCTCACTTATGGTATTAGCATATTAGTCAACTTCCTGGTGATTTTACCTGCGAGTTTCGACTACGAGCTATACTTCGAATACAGGGATAAGACATTTAAACAAAAAGTTGCCCAAATATTCAGTGAATTAGGAATTCTGAAACCTGAAGGTAGGCAATTCGTTTCTATAATTTTAATTGACATAAGTATTGTTCTGTTTATCCTCAGTATGTCGTCCAACTTTTTTGGCTTTAATAATTTTGATAGTCATACCCTAATAAATTGGGGGGCCAACTATAAAGCTTTGACCATACATGGGCAGTGGTGGCGGATATTCACTAATCTTTTCCTGCACAGGGACATGTACCACCTACTTTTAGACCTGGGAATTTTACTATTTCTTGGTCCCTATCTAGAGGAATCGCTGGGCAGGTTAAAGTACTTTTTATTGTTTTTGGCTTGTGGTTTGGCCGGTTCTATTATTAATCTAACTCTTTTTGGCAATCTAATATCCTATGGAGGTACGAGTGCTACTCTTGGATTGATTGGTTTTTACTTGGCATTATTACACAAGGGTAAGGTAATCTATCCTCTAAATAGTAGGCAAAATGCCAAAAGTAACATAAAAGGGATACTAATATTATTGGTGCTTTTGTTTGCGCTTAGTTACTTCTTCCATTATGATACTGCAGGTCATGTTGCTGGCCTTATTGTCGGTTTTTTATTGGGTTGGGTTATGGGTATTGGTGGGGAATTTATTCATTGGGAGGAAGACGATGATTATTAGCCTATTCCTGGACTCAATTATAATGGCAAGATGCTATCTTATCTCACTTCCACTCTGTGATTATTCACCATCACCTTGCCATTAATATCTTTAGAAACAATTAGGGCATCAGCAGGTCGAAGCATTAATTCATCCATAGACAGGTAGCTTAAATACGGTGCATCATGAAGGGTTAATTCTATGTGTTTGCAATTGGGCTTAATATAAAAAAACTGGTTAGTCCTGAACCACATATTGTCATTATCCACACTTTCTTTGGTAAATGCCTCATAGTATCCCACTTGTTTTGCACTATCGAATAGCTTGATAGATATATAAGGTGAATAGAAGTTTTTAGTATCTAATAAAAACCAGCATGATAATTCATACAATTGGTTTTCCTGGGTGCAATTTATTGGGATGTCTGCCACTATACTATCAAGTGTATTGATATGGTAGCATGAACCAGCACCAAAAAAATGATCTCCTTTTAGGCCCCTATCAAAGTGTTTAATGTGCCATGTTCCTTTATTAATTATGCAACTGTCGGTATTTACTTTGATGTCTGCTGCAATTTTCTTAATTTCTTTATTGTATTTATTGAAATTAGCTAACAAGCGTTCGGGGTAGCAGGCGTATATTTTTGTGCGGTAATTTTGGCCTATAAAATCGCTAGATTCCAAAATGTATTGTTCATCCGGACTTGGGGTTGATTCTTCAAATTGAATAACCAGGAATGGTTTATTGCTTTTTAAATCCCTTAGCATTGGTTTGTCAACATATTTACCGGCTCCTATTTTTACTTGTTTTTCAGTTACTGACCAGGACGAACGTGACATCATTACATCAACCAATGGCAGGTGCATTTCTATAGAGGCAATCATGCCTATAGACATAGGATAACTTGGATCGCCACCAACCCATATTTTTTCAGTGCCTGAAAAAAAGAATGGGGATAATAGAATAGCCTGGAAATCGGTGGGTTTGTAGTTTTTCGATTTTAGATATTCGGGCCATTTCTGTTCATTTTCCTGGAAAAATTGGGCACTGATTTTTCTGCCCTGTACAATTATCTTTTGGGTATAGTCTATATAACCATATACTTCTATACTCCAAATGGAGATACTCAGCACAAGTAATGAAATAGCAGGTATCAACTTCTTTTTAGCCTGTAGATTGGTAAACCATTTATTGATTAGGTATACTGTATACATGGAAATAATGTAATAAAATACCCAGCTAAACCTACCCATAGACCTGAATTGCTTAAATATACCAAGGTAATTGAGTAGGAATTTCATATTCCAGATAAAAGGTATACCCATCCCTAGAACAACAGTGCTCGCACCTACTAATAGCCAGATGGGGTCAAATTTGTATTTTTGTCCCAAATTACCAATGGTTGATTTTTTATGAAAAATCTGAAATAGGCCAAATGTGGTAGCAATTGCAATAACAATTATAGATACCAGGCCAATGTAAACATAACCCTCGCCTGAATAGGGGGTAATTGTGTAACCCAGGTGGCCAATAGCATATTGCCAGAAAGGGGATAGGGTGGAAGATAGTATTTCATTAATGTGGGTCACAGTATCCCATCCATTTACAGGGAACGAGGGCCGGTCGGTAAAAGGATCAGTTATTAGCACAAATAATTTAATGAAAGCAAATAGGACTACCATCGTTGCAATTATAGGTGCAGATTGTTTAATAGAATCACGAAATGCAAGACTCTTATTTAAACCTTTAAAGATTGGGACAAAAGGTATTAATAGGCTCCATAAAATATAAAAGGCCAATAATAACAATACTAATATGCCTAAATACAGGTGTATAAATGCAGATATGGTACCAACAATAAGAATATATAAGGCCCATTTCCACTTCTTTGTATTGTGGTAGAGCATGCTATAATAGAAGAGCATAGGCAGGGGAAACACATAGGCCATTCCAAAATGCCCCCTTAGTCGCAATACCTGTGGAGAAAGGAGATTAATGAGGCAGGCAAAGATTATAGCCAAAAATGCTTGTGTTCCTAAAAACCTAAGCGATTTGTAAGTGAAAAGTATACCCAATACATAGCTAAAACTAATTAAGAGGTTCATGGCAGCTAGTGCCTGGTGGGCATCAGTGAAATGGAGCAACTGCAGGGCAGTGGATATTATTGGCTGACCATCAGCATAAATAACATTATCGCCATAAGGATAATTCATTCCATCGAACCAAACTCCATGACCATATAATGTGTGGTAAATAAATGTAAAATAATTTTTACCTGTATCCCCGCCAAGTTCGTTTACAACATGTGCCGGGGCGGTAACCATATAGCCAAGCAAGAGATAAGTAGACCCAAGGGCAAACAACACAGCTAAACACAGCCATAGTAAATTAGTTCTTTTTTCTCCTGAAAGCCAAGGCATCATGTAGTGGTTGTATTAAGGGATAAGTTTAAATTGATCCCGCTATTAGTTTTTAAAATTGGTTAGTCAGGGAAATATCTTGATTCAAGAAATAGCTGAAACAATTGTATTTGCAAAATAAAGTTAAATGCACCAAGGATTATAACGGGCCAGCTTAGTTTTTTATTGGCATTGAGCATAAATAGTACTATGGCAACAGTATCTGCACTAAAGTAAAGCAATAATTCAATAGAGGTATGGGAACCAAATGCCAGCCATACCACATTAGCCAATAATACCGCATAAATGAAATGAAACCATTGGTAAGTAATATTATTGGTGAAATGATATAAAACAATGTAGAAGAATGGGTTCATAAATGTATACCGGAATATGCCCGAAACATTAGTGGTATTTGTAGCCCAGGTAGGGTTATAAAATACCACCACCAATAAGGCCATCATGCAATAGGTGCATGAAGCTATTAATAGCCCATCCTGTATTTCATTTTTTAATAGCCACCTCTGAAACCTGTTGATTAAACAAATTACTGCAGTCACTCCAGTAAACATAGCGATGGCACCAATCCATAGGGTAGGAGTAGATGCCAGGGTACTAAATGGGAGAATGGGAATATTAAACGCATGGCCCCAAACTTTCTTTGCAACATCAAAAAACACAAACCATATTCCTGTAACTTTATACTCATACCAGATAAAGAGGGCTGTACCTAAAGCCATAGGTAGCAAATAAACCATAAAGGCATGGCCAATGCTTTTGTACCAATACTTACCATCGGCAGATAATAAACACATGGCCAGGAATGCTGGTGCCATAAATGTATATGTGGCCCGGGTAAGTGAAAGTAAAAATAAGTTGACTACAATAATCCAAATATTCTTTTTTACAATGCCATAGATGACTATACTAGCCAACATGAAAAACAGCGCCTCGCTATAGGGTATAAAAGCCTGGTAAACAGTGGGAATTGTAAGCCATAAGATTTTATTACGGGTGCTGACATTATATAAATTGCATAACACGCTAAATCCAAAGGCGAAAAATACCACATTAAGGCAAGATATGCCCAGGATACCCAAATGGGATATTCGCCATACCAGTGGGAATAAAAAATAAAGTGCCAGGTTGTTAGCCTCGCCTTCAATATAATGATAGCCTTTTTCAGCAATATCTCTGTACCAGCCTACATCCCATTGCATGTTGTTTTCCATAGGGGCTCTTTTAAATATAAATGCCTTAAGTAGGAAATACTGGATACCATAAACCACAACCGCATAAGCAATTACCAGTAAAAAGGTATTAAGGAATGCTTTTTTTGCCGGGCTTAAGGTAAAATGCATGAATATGGCTATACTTTTTGCAAAGCTAGATAATTATAGGGATTAGTATGGATAGTAGGATACCAGCAATATGAGATTAAATTCTAAGTCAGGTCACATGGCTAAGCCTAAAGTGGGGTATTTCCCTGAACAAATCCTCAATCAATATGGTAATTGAATTTTTAAATGAGATAGCAACGACAATACTACTAACTTCGTAAGATACCAGTTCTAAATTAGATTTTATGAGGAAAATATTATTTTTAGTGGTTCTATCATCAGGCATACTACTGGATTGTGTAAAAGCTCAAACCGTATGGACACAAACCAGTTGTGATGTTTCCTTCAAAATAAAGAATGCAGGTATAGGTATTACAGGAAGGTTTCCTGGTGTAACTACTAATTTGCTATTCAGCCCTGATAATGTTAAGGCATCAAAGCTACAGGGCTTCGCCAGGGTTGGTGCTAT
>CANGSR010000162.1 GCA_947456055.1 Chitinophagaceae bacterium | reverse complement strand
GTGAGAATGATGTACTTTATGTAAGGGGGGCAGCCATTAAAGATATGGACCTTAAAATTTACAACCGCTGGGGCCAGCTGGTTTTTGAAACCACCAGCCAAAGTATAGGTTGGGATGGTACCTTTAATGGCCAGCCACAACCGGTTGAGGCTTACGGCTATGTGCTTCATGCCTCCTTTATAGATGGGTCGCAAAAATTATTAAAAGGGAATATTACATTGTTGAGATAATAACCAGGCTTTATAAACCAATGATATTGGTTCTATATTCAGAGAAGAAAAGATGAAAAAGGCAGTATTATTTTTATTGGGATTGTTGGTATTGATGAACATAGGTGTGTATGGGCAAAGTATGCACTTTAGCCAATATTACAATGCACCACTGCTGCTAAACCCTGCCAACACCGGACTAACATCGGGTTATGATTATCGTTTCGGGCTTAACTACCGCAACCAGTGGGCTGCCCTGCCTGTTCCCTACAATACGTTTTCGGCCTATGGCGATTTCAAAGTAGGAGGTAATAGCAATAATGAGTTGCATAATAACTGGCTGGGTGCGGGATTTGCCCTGTTCAACGACAAAGCTGGTGATGGCAATCTTTCATTATTCAGCCTGCAGGGCGACCTCGCCTACCACATCCAGTTGAGTGAGTTTACCATGTTTTCACTAGGCTTTTCGGGGGCAATAGTGCAGCGTGAAGTAAATTTCGACAACCTTACATTCGATGCCCAATGGGACGGACTTGATTTCAATAAGGCAATACCCAATAGTGAGAAAGTAGGTATTATGAAAACCAACTACTATACAGCTGGGACTGGCTTTAATGTAGCCTGGTTTCCTAATGAGGCGGTTTATGGCAAATTTGGCGTGAGTGTGCTCAACGTGAATAAGCCTGTAGAAAGCTTTTATGGTTCAACAAAAAATGTAATTGACTACAGGCCTATTGCCCATCTGGACATGATGTTTCATACCGGGCCAGTATTGGTAATCAATCCATCGGCCTACTATACCATGCAGAACAGTGCTGCCGAGATAGTAGTTGGTTCTCAATTCAGGGCTTTGATGACCGACAAGAATGAAACCCCGGTGAATCTGATTCTTGGCGCTTATACACGTATAGGCGATGCAATAATAGGGGTGGCAGGACTGAATTATGGCCCCATCACCTTTATGACCAATTACGATTTCACCATGTCGGGTCTGGCACCATATAATGGCTCTTATGGTGCGCTTGAGTTTTCCCTGGTCTACCAAAGGCTCTACCATCCATCAGAAGGTATTAAGAGAATGGTGGGATGTCCTATCTTTTAACAAAGGTTTTTAGTATTCTATATATTTGTGGTATTATTTTTGACTGTTAAATAATTAATTAACACAACATGGAAAAAGAAAAAAATAAGATATTATTGGTTGAAGATGATACCAATTTCGGGCAGGTTCTTAAGAACTACCTGGAGCTTAATGATTTTGTTGTAGAACTGGCCCGTGATGGTATTCTGGGTCTTGCAGCCTTCCGTCGTGAGAAATTCGACATGTGCCTGCTCGATGTGATGATGCCTAATATGGATGGTTTTACGCTTGCTGAAGAAATCAGGAATGTAGACCCTGATATACCATTGTTCTTCCTGTCTGCCAAAAGCATGAAGGATGACATATTGACAGGTTACAAACTGGGTGCTGATGATTATATCACCAAACCATTTGATAGCGAAGTATTGCTGCACAAAATTAAAGCAGTATTGAAGCGCAACCAGGAACTACAAGACAAACAACATTCACAGATTGAGTTTGTAATAGGTGCCTACCATTTCAATAGTAAACTACGTACACTGAAACATGGCAATACATCATGCACCCTTTCTCCAAAAGAGAATGAATTACTGCTGATGCTGAGCGAATATAAAAACGACCTATTGCCACGTGAAACAGCATTGAAGCGGATTTGGGGTAGTGATACCTATTTCAATGGCCGTAGTATGGATGTGTATATTGCCAAACTACGCAAATACCTGAAAGACGATAGCAGTGTAGAAATCGTGAACATCCATGGTAATGGTTTCAGGTTGGTAGTACCTGAATAATAATTTTTTCTTTATTCTATTATATACCGTAAACAGGATGCAGCAATGTATCCTGTTTATTTGTTTTAGGGGAAAGCAAACCAATAACCAATAATATGAAGAAAAAATCACGGGAGGAGGTAAGGAAAAACATGCAGGCCATAAGGGGCAAAAACACTAAGATTGAAATGGTATTAGGCAGGGCATTGTGGAAAAAGGGTTACAGGTACCGGAAAAACAATAAAACAGTATATGGCAAACCAGATTTCACATTTAAGAAATTGAAAATTGCCATCTTCTGCGACAGTGATTTTTGGCATGGCAAAGACTGGGACATTTTAAAACTAAGGCTCAACACCAATAGGGAATTTTGGATCAAAAAGATTGAACAGAATATTAAAAGGGATATTGAGGTAAACCAATACCTGAAACTAAAGGGATGGACGGTACTAAGATTTTGGGAAAGAGAAATCAATAAGCATCTTGACTACTGCCTTGCAATAATAGACCTGGAAATAAAAACTAGTTCCCTGACATTAAAACGGGTTCCATATAGCAATCAAGAAACTCCTCAGTAATACCCTTTAGTTTCCTTTTTTGGCAGAGGGCAAATAATCTAATAGCTTACACCTATCCAGCCCTTTCAGATTGCTTTTCATTACAATAAATAGCACCGGCACCGCCTACCAAAACCAGTAACATTCCTGCTACCCTTACTACTTGTTCCATCTGTATGTTCCGAACATTGGTATAACCCAACAATAGAACACCAACTACTATTACCAAAAAAAAGGAAAATTTATAAACACCATAGGAAAGTTTCATTAAAGGCAAATTTTTATAGGTGAATCAATTTTGAAGAGCATTGAGCATCATCCCTCTTTACTTTTTCATGACAAAACTATTTATTGGCGCACAAATAAAAATCACTAATATTAGTAGAGTTGGTAACAATTTTTTAATGTCCATAGAGCCCAAAAGGGTGATTCTATAATAAAACAGGGAGTTTCACGATAGTTGAATTAATTTTGGGTAACAATAAAAGAATGTCTTTGATATACTAGAAATCTAACCTCCTACATCTTTCTACTTTATACTTTTGACTTTCTACTTTTGACTTTTGACTTTTGACTTTTGACTTTTGACTTTTGACTTTTGACTTTTGACTTTTGACTTTTGACTTTTTAAAAATGAAACCAATCATAATTTTTGCTTCAGGCACAGGCACCAATGCTGCCGCTATAATTGCACATTTCAAAAATAATGGCAGGGCCAGGGTGGCACTTATAGTATGCAATAACCCTGATGCAGGGGTACTGGATATTGCCCGTAAGGAGGAAATACCCTACCTGCTTATAGACAGGCAAACAATAAAGCAAACATTGCTGGTGGAGCAAATGGCTGATTATAAGCCCTCTATGATTGTATTGGCCGGATTTATGTGGAAAATTCCTGAGCATATTGTGAATGCCTTCCCTGGTAAAATCATCAATATCCACCCTGCCCTACTGCCTAAATATGGGGGTAAGGGCATGTATGGCCACCATGTGCATGAGGCGGTAGTGGCTGCTGGTGAAAAGGAATCGGGCATCACCATACACTATGTAAATGAGCATTACGACGAAGGTAATATCATCGTTCAGGCACATTGCGCAGTAGCCCAAACCGATTCCCCAGATAGCCTGGCCGCCAAAATCCACAAGCTGGAGCATTTTTATTTCCCAAAAACAATTGAATTCCTGTTGGATAGTATGTATTAAATAGTCCTACTGGCAATTTTTTTGTTAATAGGGATGGTTTTTAGATACACAATTAACCCATATTCATATCTTTGGTTTTAAACCATGCACCCAAAGGTATGTTGTATACATCCCGAACCATATCAGTGAAAATAAACAATATTGAATACCTCATTGCTTATAATAAGCAGGTGGTGATTCCCAATATTGTATATGTAATAAGCGTGAAACACCCCATTCCCGGACTGGAAAATGGCAGCTTCCGCTTTATTTGGCTATCGGCTACCAGCTATACTTACCTGGATAGTGATGTAATTTCAGACAGCGAAATAGCATTAAGAAACCACATTGCTGATACTGTGCTGGAAGATGAAAGCAGGGAAGATTGGCATTAAGTGTTTTATCCCCCTATACTTGAAAATTTCTTTCTGATCAAAAATTGAAAATCATGTTGCAATTACCTACTCCCTTTTTGGGCGATGTTACCGCCCTTACTATAACTACACCCGACCTTGAAGTATCGCTAAAGTACTACCAGGCATTGGGTTTCCTTGAACTATATAGGGCTGAATGGCCTTTTCCATGGATACAGATAAGTGACGGGGTTTTGCTCATCATGCTTAGGAAAGACCCTAAGCCGTATCTGGCACTTACCTATTACGTAAAAAACGTAGAAAAAGTAGCCAAAGAACTGGAGGGAAAGGGAATCACTTTTGCAACAAAACCCAAACCAAAAGACCCGGTTAAAAGATATCTATTCCTATCTCCCGATGGGCTAAACATAAGCCTGGTGGGTATGATAGACGGTTTTAAGCAACCTGCGGGGCCAGGTATGCTCACCATGCCCCAGGCTGATTATTTCAACCCAGAAAAATATGTGAACAAAACCTGTGGGATGTTTGGTGAGTTGGCACATCCGGTTGTGGATTTAGATAAATCAATTACCTTTTGGGAATTATTGGGTTTTAAAGCACTTTCAAGGCATGAATCGCCCTATCCCTGGGCTATACTCAGTGATGGATTAAGCATTGTGGGGCTGCACCAGACTAGCAATTTCGCCTACCCAGCCATCACTTATTTTGCTGCTGATATGGCTGCTAAAATAGCCAATCTGAAAAGCAATGGATTAACCAGCTTCACAGAAGAAAGCAATGGTAATCTAAACCTCACCACCCCTGAAGGGCAGCATATTTTTCTCTATAGCCTGGGTATGGGTGGCGAAGCCCCTAAAAAACAGCTGAAAGACCTGAAGCTAACCATATTGGAAACAAAAAGGCTATGGCTCAAAGAATTAACCCCCGAACTGCATAAAGAGGTATTATTCAATTACCCCGACGATGAGGTAATGACTTTTCTAGGTATTGCCACGCCGGAAGCACTAGAAGTGGAGCGCAAGAATTGCCTGATTGGCTACACCACCTACCGTATATCCTTCAGGCGTTTCCTGCTGGTGGAGAAATCAAGTGGCAAAACAATAGGCATGGGTGGTTTTCACAATTGGTATGCAATGCACAACCGGGCAGAACTGGGTTATGCGATGATTGATGAGAACGCAAAAAACAAGGGCTATATGACCGAAGCTGTAAGGGCAATGGTGGATTATGGTTTTGGACAAATGGGACTACAAAGAATTGAGGCTTATGTAGGCAGTGCCAATATACCATCCCTGAAAATTGTAAACGGACTGGGTATGATAAAGGAAGGACTACTTAGGTCGCACTTTTACCGGGATGGGGTATATGAAGATTCGGTTTGCTTTGGGTTGTTGAAGAGTGAGTATGTGGCGGGATAGGGGTGTTTACTGCGAAAAATGGTTATGGCTGTTTATTGGCAATAATATTCTCTGCAAATAATGAAAATTCATCTTCTATCAGTTCTTTATTCGAATTATTTACAGAAGTTAAATACCCGACATAATAATCAGTAACATCCTCATTTTCAGAAGTGATATAAATTGGGATACTTCTTTTAATGAAGGATGTTTTTAAAGAAGATTTATTATACCAATTATTGAATATTTTATTTCTGCCCTTTTGCTTGCCATCTTTATAATCACAATGATATAGAAGAACTGTATTTGGATGACAACTTTCTAAAAAGTCTGAAATGATTTTCGATATCGTATGATAAATTAAGATATCAATATTTGAAATAGTTTTAGACCTAATCATTCTGTTAAACCCAAATCCAAAACCGGAACTTAGTAGATTTGGATAGTTTTCCACATGTTCTATATATTGGTAGGGATCGAAATAGACAACATAAATTGACCCACAGGATGTTATAAAAGAGTAACAAATAACATCATCGTCATCTTCTTCTAAAATATATGGATAGAAGTTGTCAATCAATTCTTATGAGTAGCTAAACGTTTTAATAACTTTATTTCCAGTTTTTTATTTATCTCTTCCTTTCTTTTTGAAATATGCTCAAAGAAAGAAATAGCACTTTTATTACTCGGCGGTATCACAATCTTTTTTATCATATTCTATAAATTGGGCACTTGAAAAACAATAGTACTCTCAAAAATTTGTTCAAAGGTAAAAATAAAACCTAGAATTATAAAATAAATATCTCTCGGAGCATTATGCAATCAGCGAATGTTCCATTATTCTTCAATTAAATCATTATTGAAGGAAATACCATTATTCATTTCATCAATCGCTTCTTCAAGCCTTTTCCTATTGGCTTTATTACTGGTTACGTGCAATGTTTCCAATATGGAATTGTATTCATCCATATCCATGAGCACAACATTATTGCCATGCGCCCTTGAAACCACTATAATTTCTTTATCCTCTTTTACAGAATCCAGGTATTGTGAAAGATGGTTGCGAAATTCAGAATAACCTACAACTCTCATGATTAATTTTGTTTAAAAGCAGATATAATTCTATTTCTCCAATTGGCACATTTCTAATGTCCGTATTAATCTATAACTCCTTTACAAATTTCCTTACCAATGTTTTATTCACTGTGACAAAATACATACCAGCAGGGAAAGCTGCAACATCAATCTTTACCTTTTCAAGATTACTCTTGTCAGAATAATATACCTGCCCTATGCTATTGCTTATGGAGATTGATGTTATAATATTAGGAGCACTGATGGTTAATTCTGTACTTGCCGGATTGGGAAATATTTTGACAGAGTTATCATTTAAAGATATCCCATCAACCAACAATTTTGGAAAATCTGAGCAGCTAGTAGTATTATCTAAAAAAGTGGCCGCTGGTGATAGTGCTGGTGTTATCCCATTATTTGAAAAGCAATACATATAGGGCTGCATACACTCTATACAATTATTAAAACCCCATAACATATAAGTAGGATGCTGAATACAGCCTAACCCTTCAACAAAGCTTATGGTACTAGTGCCATATATGCCACCCTGTGGTGCAGTAAAAATCCAAACTTTATGCCATACTGAATTAATTAATGTGGAATCAAGACTCACTACCCTGTATTTTTGATTGGGTGCTATAAATGTATCTCCTACCTGTAGACTATAATCCATTAAGAGCATATCAGAATCACCAGTTTCATCCCTTACATATACCTTATTCAAAAAAGTATCTTCTCTAATTAGGCGGCCAAAACTAAATCTGTAATAATGGAACAAACCAATAGTAGTATCTCTTTGATAACCATAACTAGTATAGGTTAATATCGGAGGGTTTGGCATGTTATACGTGAGTAACATTTCCTTCCATACGTTGCTAGTGTCAGTGATATGTATTTTTTGGGCAGAAACTGAAAAGGTAAAATAGAGACTTATAACTATAAGAACCAGCTTTTTCATAAGGTGTGTTTTTATAATAAAGGTAGTCACTTATTCCATTCAATACATATAATAGGAGCTGAAAAGGCTAAGGATTACCCCAATTTACTTACAAAACTGCCTTATCATTTCATCTGCTTTGGGATGCCCTAAAGCCTTGGCTTGGTTCCAATCGTTGCAAGCTGCTACAAGATTATTGGCACCCTGCCATGCAGTTGCTCTGGTATAAAACAAGTTTCCATCATTTGGGTATATCTTCATTAATTGGGTATAGTCTTGTGCTGCCCCATTGAAATCCCTGGTTTTCATTTTCAGATTAGCCCTATTAAACAATGCCCTATCGTAACCGGGATTCTTATCTATTGCCATTGTATAATCTCTCATGGCTGCCTGGGTATCACCACTTTGCTCATTTACCCAACCACGGTTGTTCAATGCATCGGCGAAATCTGGTTTTAATTCCAGCGACTTGTTGAAATCACTCAATGCGGCGTTTACATTGCCTGTAGTAAACAATTGCCAGCCCCTGTTATTATAACTATCAGCCTGTTTAGGATTCAGTCTTATTGATTCGGAATAATCGGCAATTGCAGATTTTGAATCCCCCATATCCTGAAAAATCCTTCCTCTATTGTAATAGGCATCTTCAAAAGTGTTGTTCAATTGTATACTCATGGTATAATCCTGCAACGCTTTTTTCAGCTCACCATTTTTCTTAGCCACATTGCCCCTCAACCAGTATCCATAATAGAAGTCGGGATTCTTCTCTACAAAATCATTAAAAAGTGTTGCATCGTCCTTCCATACTGTGATGCGGTCGAAAGTAATAGCACTACAAACAATGACGATTATGGATACCAAAGCAATACTAATACCCTTGTACTGTCTCACTGCTACCAGGCTTATAAACTGTCCCAGTATGTAAAACAATCCAAGGTAGGAGATATAGGTATACCGCTCAGCCACAAGTGCAGACCCTACCGAAACTACCTGTAGCATCACCGAAATACTTATCAAGAAGAAGGCAGTGCCAAAAAGAATTTCTTTTCTCAAAACATTTTTCCGGCTTACGAGCCAGATTACTAATAGCACAAAAGGTAATGAGGCGTAATAAAGCCATGGCAGATAGATGCCTTGTAGAATGGGGAAGTTGTGTATGATTTGTAAACCAGTAGGTGCCAGGAACTTAATAATATAAAAGGAAAGGCTGGTGGTGAATAAAAAGAAGGAATTGACTACACCATAAGAAATCATCAAGCCATTATAAGCACCACCTGCCCTTTGGGATAGTATAGCCAGAATACCAAATAACAATGATAATAGCAGCATTGGTGTTTTCTCTAATATTGAACCCACATTGAATTTCCTACCCCTATAAAAGTCAAAAGCTACCAACAAAACAGGCAAAGTAACAGCTGCCGATTTGGACAGGCAGGCAAGGAGGAAGTAGCCCATCACCATGTATAAGTGCTTTCTTTTAAGACCAGAATCAAGGTAGAGCAGGTACTGGTTTATAGCCAGGAGGTAGCAATGTGCGTAGAGCACATCTTTTAGTTCAGATACCCAGGCTACTGATTCTACATGCAGGGGATGAATACCAAACAGCAGGGAAACCACCATTGCTGTAATATCCTGTCCACTAAGTCTTTTGGTTACTATAAATACAATATAAGTATTGACCAAATGGATGATAATATTGGTGGTATGGTAGATAAGAGGATTCAGTTCAAAAAAATGGTATTGGAATAGGTGAACCAGACTGGTGAGTGGATGGTAATTGCCCGAATAAAATGAGGTAAATATTGCCACTACCCCATGCCAACTAAAATCCCTAAGAAATGGATTATTGACAATATAGAAATCATCATCAAAGCTGGTAAGTCCGTTTGAATAGGCTTGTGAATAGACTAGTGCAGTGAAGAAAACTATGGCATAAGGCACCCATTTTGGTAAAGTAATGGCATTACCTTCCAGTACTAGAGGCTTATCTATTACAAGATTTTGTTTTACTGTAATATTTTGTTTTTGCTTACCAGCCATAATTCACCACAATATATTTTATCAATTCGATTTTTTTAGGGTTATCAAAAAATCCTTTGAAATCTCAGGTGCTCCCTTACTTATAAATGGCGCAGATTGCCAATCTCCTGTAAGGGTAAAAATATACTCCTTACCACCACCACTCACTTTTACAGGCATAGTAAAATCGGGCAAAATATTGGTAAACCGGTAATGGAAACTATCGTTATTCACATAATATTCCAACTCAGGTTCCATCTTTGTGCGCAGGTATTGATTGAAAAACGGTTTCAGGCTTAGGTTGGTATTGTATATGATATAATCCTCTACCTGGGCTGTAGTAACGGTTTGGTGATAAAATTCCTTGCCTAGCCCTCGAAGCATTTTCCTGAATTTTTCATCATCATTGAGCATTACCCTTATCATATGGATAATAGCTGCACCCTTATTGTACATATCCCCCGAGCCCTCATCATTTACTCCATACTCACCAATAATATTTTTGTCATTCTTGATATTTGACCACCCGCCCCTGTTGTACTCCATTCCCTTTTCCTTGCCCAATAACCACTCTGCGTACAGTGACTCGGAATAAGAGGTCAATCCTTCCTGGATCCACATATCGGCAATGTCTTTTGCAGTGATATTATTACCAAACCACTCATGCCCACTTTCGTGCACAATTATAAAGTCGTAGTTCATGCCAATACCCGTGCCAGACCTGTCACGCCCCTTATAACCCATGAGGTAATTATTGCCATAAGCCACTGCGCTCTGGTGCTCCATACCCAGGTAAGGCGCTTCTACCAGTTTGTAGCCATCTTCATAAAACGGATAAGGTCCCATCCAGTATTCAAAGCAATGAATCATGTCTTTTACCATTGCAAAATGTTTGCGTGCCTGCCCCTCGTGGTAAGCAAGGGGATAAAAATCAAGGTCAAGGATGCCTTTTTCACCCATCAGGGTATCGTGCCAATGGGCATAATTACCCAGGTAAAAGGTGGCATCATAATTATTGATAGGATTTGCCACATGCCACATATATTCACTACCCGAAGAGTGAG
>CANGSR010000161.1 GCA_947456055.1 Chitinophagaceae bacterium | reverse complement strand
GCCATAAATCTATCTAAATGGCAAACCATGAAAAACAACAGCAGGCATACAACCTTTATTTCAACGCCGAGAACACAAGTTCCGAAATCGCCGACATCTTCACCAGGATAAAGATAAAACCCATCATTCAGCCAGTTTCGACTAAAGCCAATTTATATGTAATATCTCTCCCCGGCCTGAAGGCCGGGGCTACTGAAAATCACCATTGCCTCATTTTCAAAGGATGGAATTGGGGTATTATTCGGCAAGATTGGGGCAATGTGGGAAATTACAAAAACGCACATGTAACTATAAATCAATAAATTACAGCAGTCTCATTGCCCCAAATGGGAAAATTTTGTTTTTAGGAAAATGGGGCATTCCCCGGCCACCACATTTTGAGATTGCTTCAGCCGCAGAAAAAGCGGCATCGCAAGGACGCGCAGGGGGAAGAAAATGGTCCTGAAAAATTGAAATCATAGTCCATCAAATAATCAGCTTAATCATAGTTCAAGGTAGTGTGGATAAGTTTATTATATTTGTCAAAATCACACTATGCAAAAGCTTTTCACCTTGTTGTTACTTTGGTCTTGTACAATTTCTAATGCCCAAACATTTAGAGATTTCAAGACTTCCCGGGTTGATACTTTTTATGGAAATATAGTCTCCGATCCCTACAGGAATCTTGAAGACACCAATAATACAGGTGTAAAGGAATGGATGAAAAAAGAGGCCGATAAATCTGATGCCTTTTATGACGCTATGCCGGGTAGAAAGAAAATCTTAGATGAAATCAATGTTGCTTACAATAGTATTCAACTCGATGAAATAGCCACGGTGCAATACTGGAAAGGCAAATACTATGTAAGCAAGCGGAAAACCGGACAAGAAAATTTCAGCCTATATGAAATAGATGCATCTGGCAAGGAGCAATTATTTATGGATCCTGTTAAAGCCCATCCCGAAATTAACAGCAAGAATATCATGCTTTCTGATTTTAATATTTTCCAAAAGCAATCGCAGCTTTTTTATATGCTTACCATTGCCGGCAGGGAGGCAGAACCCAAATTCGGATTGCGAAACCTGAAAACAGGCACGGAAATATGGGATACCACCTATTTCAATATGCAGAAGAATTTAATCTTCTTTGATCCCGAACGTGAAAATGCTTTTTATTATGAGGAGCGGCCACTGTTTAAGAAAAAGGATATCGGCATGATGAACTGGTATGATAGTGCCATGATAAAATACCATATTAATGGCACCGATCCCAAGGACGATAAAACGATCATCGACTTCAATCCTGCCATAATCAACCGTGAAGCCAATGATCGTGTGGGTCTGGAAGCAGATGTAAATTCGGCATATGCTTTTGCAACTGTGAAAAATAAGGTAGCCAATGAATTCCGTATCTATTTTACATTACGTGAAAACCTTCATAAATCACCCATACCCTGGCAGCAGATTACAGATTTCGACGACGAAGTGAGCCAATATGCTACCTTCGGAAATTTTCTATATTTACTCACCAGTAAAGACGCTGACAATTCTAAAATCTTAAGAGTAGATCTTACTCATCCGTCTTTAAAGAATGCGGTAGAACTGATCCCGAATTCCAGAATTATTCTCGATAAAATAGCTGTTACCAAAGATGCCTTACTTGTATCGGCTTTAGATGCCGGACAGGGCAAATTATTTAGAATAGCGCATGGCAGCAAGAATAAGGATTCAATTATAACCCCTTTGAAGGGCAATATTGATTTTAAATGGGCTGATGCCAGCGAAAGTCCATTTGTAATAAGTATATGTTCCTGGGCCAAACCATTAGAATATTTTTCTTACAATACAATTTCTAAAAAGCTGGAGCATAGTATTATCCAGGAGGAAATTTCAAATAAATTAGTTCCTTTAGAAATTAAGGATGTGCTGGTTAAAAGCCATGATGGAGTAGCTGTTCCGATGACGATCATTTACAAAAAAGGACTTAAAATGGATGCCACCCATCCCGTGATGTTAGCAGGGTATGGCGCCTACGGTGCACAGGATGATCCTTTTTTCTGGCCTGAAAGTGTGGTTTGGTACAACAATGGTGGTATCAGGGCTATTGCACATGTAAGAGGCGGTGGTGCCTATGGTGAAGAATGGCATAAGGCCGGACAAAAAGAAACCAAGCCCAATACCTGGAAAGATTATATAGCCTGTGCCGAGTACTTAATTCTAAACAATTATGCCACAAACAAAACTATTGTGGGTGTTGGTGCCAGTGCAGGCGGTATTACCGTAGGCCGGGCCATTACCGAGCGGCCTGAATTATTTGCGGCTGCCCTTATTGAGGTTGGCGCACTAGATATGGTCAGGTTTGAAACAACTCCAAATGGGGTGGGCAGCATACCTGAATTTGGCACTGTTAAAACCAAGGAGGGCTTTAAAAATCTTTATGAGATGAGTGCCTATCATCATGTTAAGGACGGTATTCCTTACCCTATGGTTGTCTTTAGTCATGGTGTAAATGATACCAGGGTACCGGTATGGACTTCGCTTAAAATGGCTGCCCGTATGCAGGAAGCAACGTCTTCAGGAAAACCTATATTACTTCGCCTCAACTACGACAGTGGTCATGGTATGCAATCAAACATAACCAGTATTTTAACCCAGACAGCTGATAAATACAGTTTTTGTCTATGGCTGGTAAATAAGGGGAATAAATAACTCCTGGGTTCAAGTCAAAAAGGTGCAACATTGGCAGGTAAAATAGTTTGTGGCATTACCCAGCCACCACATTTTGAGATTGCTTTAGCCGCAGAAAAAGCGGTATTGCAAGGACGCAGGGGGGTAAAACGGGTTCAGGAAAAACTGAAATCATAGCCCATCAAATAATCAGCTTAATCATAGTTCGAGACAGTGTGGATTTGACAGGCTATAAGATTTGACAACTTTACAAAAGTTGTCAAATCTACACTTCTCTAATAAATCAGTTCAGATATAGAGGATCATGCTAAAGGAGCAGCGCACCTACGGAGCGCATATACATCCGTACAATAAGGCTACAAAGCCATTACTCCGCTGGAGAAATGGCGAAACCGGGAAATAGTATTTTCCCATTCGCCCCCTACCTTGGTATCTCCATCCTGGCTATAATTTCCTTGATTACATCATCGGTGGTAGCGCCTTCCATTTCACGCTCGGGGGTGAGGCCTATGCGGTGGCGGAGAACGGGTGGGGCGGCTTTGAGTATGTCTTCGGGTATTACAAAGCTGCGGCCATTGAGCACACTAAATGCCTTGGCTATTTGCAGTATGGCTAGTGAGGCCCTGGGCGATGCCCCCAGGTAGAGGGAGCGGTCGTTGCGGGTTTCCCACACTATTTTGGCAATGAATTCCAGCAGTTTTTGGTCTACTATGGTTTCCCTTACCTGCATGCGGGCATTAGTGAGTACCTCAGGGGTAAGCACAGGCTCCATAGTTACCAGCATATCGGTAATTACCTGCCTGTTGTGCCTTTCCAGTATGGTTACCTCTTCGGAAAGGGATGGGTAGCCTACGGTTATTTTCATCAGGAAACGGTCCAGCTGGGCCTCTGGGAGGCGGTAGGTGCCCTCGTGTTCTATAGGGTTTTGGGTGGCAATAATCATAAATGGGTTGTGCATTTTGTGGGTCTGCCCGTCTACGGTTACCTGCCTTTCTTCCATTACCTCAAATAGGGCCGCCTGCGTTTTGGCCGGTGCCCTGTTGATCTCGTCTATCAAAACAATATTGCTAAATACCGGCCCTGCCTTAAACTGAAAGGCTGAAGTTTGTGGGTTGAAAATACTTGTTCCCAATACATCGCTAGGCATCAGGTCGGGGGTAAACTGGATACGGGAGAAGCGGGTATTGATGAGCTTCGACAATAGCTTTGCTGTAAGTGTTTTAGCTACTCCCGGCACACCCTCTATTAGGATATGGCCATCGGCAAGCAGGCCCGCTAATAACTGCTCTATCATAACGTGCTGGCCCACAATAACCTGGCCTATCCGCTCCTGTATCATATCTATGAGGCTGGTGAGCGGATGGCTGTCCATAGCCGGAAAATTACCCTGTTCTGTTGTTTCCATTATTTATAGTCCCTTTTTATTGTATTTAATATTTGTTGTTATTCACATTAAACCCCTCTGGGGTTCATTAATTTTTTACAATATTTCCCCCGGTTTCACCGCAGGGCTGTTGCATTCTCTGAAATAATGTCACCCCTTCGGGGTTTTGCCCTTTAAAACTGGTCATTTTACTATAATCCTGTCATCCCTTCGGGATTTTTCAGCCCGAATTAAACAGAATGCAACAGCCCTGCGGTTTCACCGGGGGCTATTCACATTTTAGTCCTTCGGGCTAACAAAGCCAATTAACTACAATGTCTCGAAATGATTTCAAAATCATTAAGTTATAGATATTGCGTTTCAATGGCGGCTATTCACATTGAATCCGCCACAGTGGATTCACCTTTTACTTCACTGATATTTATCTCTACTTTTTATAAAATAGCTGTATGGTATTATATAGCTGGTAAAGATAAGCGTCATCAATTTTCGTTGCACTCTTTTTTACATCTGTTATCATTTCTACCAATCCCCTTACGGTAGATTCTGGTTTGCCCGATTTAATGGTCAATTGGTGTATGAAATTTTCATCGAGGAGGTTGGTATTGATAAAATAATTCAACCTCACCCATTCCAGAAACTGGGTACTCATTTTTTCTGCCAGGTTTTTATGATTGCCCTTATTGAAGTAGAGGCGGCCCACAGTTTCTACAAATGATACAGATTCATTTTTAAGGGCAGCTATTACGGGTATCTCCCTTTGCTTGCGCTTACCCTCAAAGAGGATATACATGAGCATGGCAAAAAAAGCCAGTATCACTGCCAACCTGGTTGCAGGGTATCGCCAAAGCACATCAGGCTGCGACGAATCCCCCGACCGCTTATAATAACTATCCCAATAAATGGTGGTAATGTCATCGGGCAGGGTTTGCCATATGCCGGTGAGGTAACGCACATTGTTGTCCTGTAGCAGGAAATAATTGCTCAACACCAAAGGCGCAGCATGAATGGTTAAATGCCCATCGCCTATCTGGTACCTTACTAAATTGGGCATGCCACCCGAATAACCTAAAATATCCCTGGTAAGATAGCCGGGTTTTGAAACCTCATTATAGGTATTGGTATCATCAATGGGCTGATTGCTGTTGTTTCCAGTTGTAATTCCCGTTGCTGCTGTGTCGGTAATTGCCTGTGCCGTGGTAGGGGATTCAATAACAGGTGTATCCGTGATAAACGACTCCAACTCATCCATTTGGCTGGAAACGGTATCCAAATAAAATACACTTTTTATCGACCTGCCTTCATAGCCATATTTAGTATTGGTATCGCTCGCCAGGCTCACCTTGCCTTTATTACTTACCCGCAAGTACTTAAACATTGGGTCATCTTCCGCTCCATCGGTTTTAGAGCATTTAAGGTCTTTAGCTATTGTTTCATCCAGCCTGCTACAGAACAGCAGCACCTCATTGCCTTGTGTTATAAACTGTTGCAGGGTTTGCCATTCTTTGTCCGATATTTTAAAGTCAAGCCCGTGAAGCACCAGAAGTTTACGGCCGGTATTAAATCTGCCATTACTTGTACTCAGGTTGGTGAACCTGAAGCCTGCATTATAGTCGGTAATAACAGCCCCCCTGAAGTAGTAGGGTAAGGATTGCCGTGCTAACCAAGTACCATAGGGCTTTTTGTCCTTTTCGCTAAGGCTGAGGCGCCATTTTTCGGCTTCCCGCATGCTTTCATCAAGCCCGCAACTGCTGGCTAATAGCAGGAACAATAATAGTATATATACCTGTTTCACCCTCATGCGCCTAGTTGCTTTTTAAGGTGGTTAAACATTTCTATATACTCATTATACCGTGCACCGCTTAGGTCATAGTGTCCATACCAGGTATGCTCATATTGCCTTGATAGATGCCTGAATACCTTGCTCAATTCGGCATGTTGTTTGGCTCCCGACAGTTCTCTGTAATATTCAAAGTTGGTTTTATCAATCCTATAGCTGATCAGTTCCTTTTTCTGCAATAGTTGCAGGGTCCACATATAGCTGTAGCGCACTGCAAGGCGGAGGTCCTGTTTATCTACCGCATTCCTGAGCAGGGCATCCCAATTGGTGGTGCTGATATCTTCGGCATCCACTATGGCTGGCTCATCAGTTTTTAGCTTTTTAGCCTTTTTGGAGAATAAAAAACTATCGCTACTCAAAAATACCCTGTAAACGATATAGCCAATGATGCCAAGAACCAGCGTCCATACAATGACGGTTCCAGCATTGCCCGAAAAAAACTGGATTATTTTTGCAAGAAATTTCTGAAAAGCACCGGGGTCTTGCGGAACAGGTGGTTTTTGCAGGGCTTCAATATCGTTTTTGTAGTTGAGTGCCTTATCGCTGGTTAGGTTATGCCAATCGGCGGGGGATATTTTGTGGTCTTGGCCGGCGAAGGAAGTGATGGTGCTTAGGAGGAGGAGGTATAGAAATAAAAAGGATTTCATATTAATGCCCGGAGGCCTCACCCCGGCCCTCTCTCCCGTTGAAAAAACGGGACAGGCAAAAGTGGGTGTTGTAATAATTTTGCTACCTGATGGCCTCACCCCGGCCCTCTCTCCCGTTGAAAAAACGGGACAGGCAAGAGTGGGTGTCGTAATAATTTTGCTACCTGATGGCCTCACCCCGGCCCTCTCCAAAGGAGAGGGTGTCATAACCCGACTAACAAGTTTTCGCCTCACCCCGGCCCTCTCACCCGCTGAAAAAACGGGACAGGCAAGAGTGGGTGTCAAGCTTGTAAAAATTATGCTCTTAGTTTTTTGCATTGCAAGAAAACCCAACATAGGTATAAGTCCGTAGTTTGGTTTTTTGGGATGCTTTAGGGGCATATACAAGTTTCTATTTTCCAGGTGCATCAGTTTTTAGCTTATTACTGACTTTAATAGGGTAAATAACAAAATACCAGGTGATAAAACTTGCCGATGAAAGCAAAATAGTAAGGCTCATCCATATTGGCATTTCGGTGTGGCGGGTTACAAACCCCTCGAAAAAGGCAGCCACTATGAAAACCGGTATGAGGCAGATAATGATTTTCACACTGTCTTTTGCTGCATGTTTAAGAGATAACAACCTGCTATATGTACCCGGAAAAATGAGCGAATTACCTATCATCAATCCGGCACAACTGGCTATTACAATGGCCGAAAGCTCTAATGTGCCATGAATAAATATAACCAATATTGATTGAAAACCCAGGTTGTGATGAAAAAACAGGTATTCGAAAACACCCACCATTACCCCATTTGTAAATAGGAAATAAAGGGTACCCACACTCAAAAAGATGCCCATAGAGTAGCATAAAAAAGCCACGCTTATATTGTGAAAGGCTATTGTAATGAACATTACCAGCTCATTGCTTTCCTTATACACGCCGAATGGATTGCCATCGGCAATGTTTCGTTCGGTCATATCTACATAGTTGTCGCCCAATATGGAGCGGGCAAATGACTGGTCGTTGGCTGCAGAGAATACCCCTATGAATACAAATGACAAGAAAAGCAAAAAGGTAAATAGCAGGGTTTTATGGTGTTTCCTGATAACCAGTGGGAGTTCGGTGGTCCAGAAGGTGATGAGCCTGTGGCTTTTCTCTTTTTTGTTTTTATAGATAGAAAGATAAATATTGGCGGCAATGCCGTTAATGTATTTTACCGTATTACCCTGGGGATAAAAAGTTTTGGCATAGGAGAGGTCATCAACGAGATAGGTAAATCGTTTGGCCACTTCATCGGGGTCTTCGGTGGGTTGCTGGTATTCTTCCCACCGTTTCAGGTTTTGTTTTATAAACTGGCCTTCTCTCATAATAAGGTAAAAAGAAATAAAGATACCAATAAGCGGCTAATTGGCAAATGTATATTATGATGGGAGGGGGAATTTTCAGGTATTGTGGGCACTGCCCCGATGGGGCAGTTTTCAGATTGGAAAATATTATTGCTACAAAGCCAATGGCTCCTACGGAGCCAACGAGGTGAAGTGTACTCTTGGTAGTAATATGATTGGGTTAGGGGAAGATGAGGGCCTTCAAGGAAGGAGTTTTACTGATTGTTCGGGATGTCCATATGGAACTTCCCGAATAACGAACCTTTTTTCGCCAATCAGGAGATTGGCTACCTCTGCGACGTAGGTAGAACCTACGCCGAACACCATTTTTTGTGGTCTTAGGGAAGTTGATTGAGCTAGGGGAAGATGAAGGCCTTCTAAGAAGGTGTTTTATTTACAGTTCGGGATGTCCCTATCGGAACATCCCGAACAACATACCTTTTTTCGCCAATCAGGAGATTGGCTGCCACTACGACGTAGGTAGAACCTACGCCGAACACCGAGATGGTTATATTTTCCACTTGATGTTCCTGCGGAACATCAAGTGGAAAATCGCGTTCTTGAATTAGTCATTTATTCAAACTCTACCCTATTACCTCTTTCACTTTCTCCCCTATCAGGTCTCTTACTTTATTGAAGTCTGTTTCACTCATATCTCGGGGGTCGGGGATATTCCAGTCGAGGCGGTGGGTGGCCCTTACCAGAGGGCATGCATCGCCACAACCCATGGTGATGGCATAATCGAAATGCACATCGGGCAGTTCGTCCAGCGATTTTGACTGGTGGATGGAGAGGTCGTAACCAAGTTCTGCCATGGCTTTTATGGCTTTGGGGTTAACCTTGCCCGATGGGCGGGACCCTGCACTATATGCATGCACTTTTTCCCTACCATATATATTGGCAAATGCCTGGGCCATCTGGCTACGGTTGCTGTTTTCTATGCAAACAAAGAGGATATTCATTATTTAGTGTTTTGCTTTCAATAAATTATAAACCGGTATTGCCGCCACTGCACCCAGTACTGGAGCTACAATATAGATCCACAGATGCTCACCATGGCCGCTTACCACTGCCGGAGCAAAGGAGCGAACTGGGTTCATGGAGGCACCACATACCGGTCCTGCAAAGAGGGCTTCAAGCGCCACCGTGCCGCCAATGGCTATGCCTGCAAACATTCCCGTTTCCTTACTGCCCAATGCCACATTGATGATAACCAGCATGAGGAAAAAGGTGAGGATAAACTCCATCACAAATGATTGCATATCTGAGCCTGATGGCATGGTGGCCCCCAATAGTTGGTTTTCGGGGAAGAGTAGCTTTAGGGTGAAACTTGCCGCCAATGCCCCTGCCAACTGTATTAATATATATACCGGTAACATTTTTGCAGGAAACCTGCCCGCTACCGTAAAAGCTATACTTACGGCAGGATTGAGATGGGCACCCGAAATATCGCCAAAGGCATAAATCATGCTCATAACTATAAGCCCGAAAGTGATGGCTATACCCAGATGGGTGATGACCCCATTGTATTGCTGGTTGATAATGATGGACCCTGTACCCGCAAATATCAATGCATAGGTGCCCAGGAATTCGGCTATGAATTTCCGCATAGTTATATGTGATTTTTCGGCAAGATAGTATTATTTAGCAACAACCTGGTGCGCAACAAACATCTGGCCTGGTAGCATAAACGGTAATACTATAGATGCCTGTTTGGCTATTGGTAAATGATGCCAATTGTTCTGCATTCATGTATTTTTCCAGTATGTCTTTAGGTACCACAATTGCCTTTTCCTTTTGTATGGTGATGTCTTTAAATCCGCTCACTTTTATGAGGTTCAGGTAGTCTTCTTTTTGTATGGCACCTGATATACAACCGGCATACATTTCAGCTTCATGCCTCAACTCAGCGGGCAAATCACCAACCAATACCACATCTGATATACTAAAATGGCCGCCTGGTTTCAATACCCTGAATATTTCCTTAAACACATTGTGCTTGTTGGGTACCAGATTGAGTACACAATTGCTTACTACCACATCTGCAACATTGGCCGTGATGGGCATTTTTTCAATATCCCCTTGCCTGAATTCTACGTTGTTGAAACCAAGCTTATCAGCATTTGCACGGGCCTTGTTAATCATGGCTTCGGTGAAATCCACGCCTATAATCTTGCCTGATTCACCGGCTATAGCACGGGCTATAAAGCAGTCGTTGCCTGTACCACTACCCAGGTCTATTACGGTATCGCCTTTTTTGATTTGGGCAAATTCGGTGGGTAGGCCGCAACCTAGGCCCAGGTCGGCATCGGCATTATAGCCCTCCAGTTGGGTATAGTCATCGCTCATGATGTTGTAAACCTCTGTGCTGCAACATCCCGAACCACAGCAGGAACTCATATTGGTTTCCTTGTCCTGCAGGGCTATCTCACTATATTTCTGTCTTACCAGTTCTTTTAATTCTACATCTGTTGTTTCCATTTTTCTTTGTTTTAACTGTTTATAAAAAAATAAGTTTGTTTTAAATTAATTTAACATCTCTTGTCGCCGAACGCCATTTAGATAAGGTATTTCAATGGTCATATTTATTTTCTATTCACATTAAACCCCGTTGGGGCTCATTAAATTTTTATGTCATGCACCCCGGTTCCACCGCAGGGCTGTTGCATTCTCTGAAATTATGTCACCCCTTCGGGGTTTTACGTGTTAAAATTGGTCATTTTACTATAATCCTGTCATCCCTTCGGGATTTTTCAGCCCGAATTAAACAGAAT
>CANGSR010000160.1 GCA_947456055.1 Chitinophagaceae bacterium | reverse complement strand
GTGGGTGGGAAGGGGGCAGGTGGATGTTCAATTTATCAAAATTGCAACCTGAATATTTTTACCCTTCGAATTTGACAAACAAATTCCCGATAAGAATAACATTATCCCACTTTAAGGGGTAAGAATTTATTAGAGTTTCATGGTACATTTGTCCATCATCAAGTCTTTTGCTTTATAATATTCCATGTGTTGTAGGGCGTTTATTAATGATTCAAATTTTACTATGCTTAGATATACCATCCTGTTTTCTTGTTTATTGTTAAGTGTTTGTGGTTTTGCACAAAATAAACCCATGTATAACCTTGATTTTGAAATGGTTAAGGAACCCTTACACAGGCCTATGGGTTGGGGGCAAGGGGGCATTTCAGATACAACTATTAATAAGGAAATCAGTGATCATTTTCGGTTAGATTCGCTTGAAAAACAATCGGGTAGGTACTCTTTGTTGATTGATTGGAACGATGCTCCAACAAAGTGGACAGCTACTGTCTATAAAATCAATAAGGTATTTCAGGGGAAGAAGATAAAACTGACCGGCTATGTGAAAACCGAAAAATTGGAGGAATGGTGTGGCTTGTGGCTAAGGCTGGATGATGCTGATAACAAGAGCGTGGAGTTTAATAATATGCAGGATAAGCCTATTAAGGGTACAACCAATTGGAAGGAATACTCAATCACCCTCGACTATGAACAGGCAAAGGTGAGAACCATAGTTTTTGGTGGATTGATAGTGGGTTCAGGGAAAATGTGGATGGATAATTTGCATGTTTCTATTGATGGTAAGGATATTAGTGAGTTGGAGCCTATGATGGCTATTACTCTGGATACACTATCTGTAAAAGCAACTCCCGGCCTGCCACCAGTCCAACCCACCACTACCAGGGCGTGGGAAATTATGAATACCCGTGTAGCACTTAATTTTGATTGGATGGGCAAAACTGCGGATGTGAAGGAGTGGATTAAACTAAGGCCTTATTTTTATCCTGTGGATTCCATTGTGCTGGATGCAAAAAGTATGCAGATAGATAGTGTAGAGCTGGTAGGTAAGAAAGGTAATATGCCTTTAAAATATACTTATGCCAATGACCATCTGGTGGTGAGGTTTAGCAATGAATATAAGATGACAGATACAATAGGCCTGTACCTGAAATATAAAGCTATGCCTTACCAAAACCATACCACAGGTAGTGGTGCAATAAATGATGAAAAGGGTTTGTACTTCATTAATACCGACCATAAAATGCCCAACAAGCCCGCCCAAATCTGGACCCAGGGGGAAACCGAATCTAACTCGCACTGGATGATAACGGTGGATAAGCCCAATACCCGCTTTACTACCCAGATTGAACTAAATATACCTGATAGCCTTACTACCTTAAGCAATGGTGCATTGGTAAAACAAATCAAAGGCACCAAAGGTATGCGCACTGATATCTGGCGGATGGACCTACCCATTCAGGCTTATGCGGTAATGTTTGCCATTGGCAATTTCAGTGTGGTAAAGGAACAATGGAAAAATAAGGAAGTAAGCTATTATGTTGAGCCTGCATATGCGCCCTATGCCAAACAAATGTTCAACCATACCCCCGAAATGATGGAATATTTTTCGCAGGTAACAGGTGTACCCTACCCATGGAATAAATATAGCCAGGTGGTAGTGCGTGATTATATATCGGGGGCTATGGAGAATACTTCGGCTACACTTTGTGGGGAGTTTATTAATGGTAATACCCGTGAAATAGCTGACCATAATTCGGAAGACGTAGTGGCGCATGAGTTGTTTCATCAATGGTTTGGAGATTATGTAACCTGCGAGTCGTGGAGTAACCTGACAGTTAATGAGTCTTTTGCCAATTATGGTGAGCAATTGTGGAGGACCTATAAATATGGTAAAAACTATAACGAGGAACTTGCCTTTAATGACCTATCAGGCTACCTTGGTGCATCAACGTATAATGACCCACAATTAGTAAGGTTTAATTATGATAATAGGGAGAACATGTTTGATGCAATATCCTATAACAAGGGAGGATCTGTATTAAGGTACCTACATTCCCTGATGGGTGATGCAGCATTTAGCAGGTCTATGTACCTATATCTCACCAAAAATGCCTTGCATTCTGCTGAGGCGCATAATTGGAGGCTTGCGTGCGAAGAAGCTACAGGCATGGATTGGAACTGGTTCTTCAATCAGTGGTATTATAGGGCAGGCCACCCTGTATTGAAGGTGACAAATGACTATAACGACTCGTTGAAGCAATTGACCATGGTAGTTAGCCAGACTCAAAAGGATAGTTTATTTCAGTATAGGTTGCCCATAAAGTGCGCATTGATATATGGTAATGAAAAGACTATTATAGACTGGGTGATTAGTAAAAAGACAGACACATTTATCTATGCCTACAAGAACGGCAAAAAGCCTGTAGTTATAGTGGATATTGAAAGAGTAGTACCGGCAGAAATAAAGGATAATAAAAAAATGGAGCAATGGCTGGAAGTATATACGATGAGCCAAAACTATATAGGCAAGCACCTGGCCATAAGTGCTGCTGGAAAATCGGTTTCTGATAGTGTATCCCAAATTGTGTTTGCATTATCTATAAAGGACTCACTTGCCTCGATAAGGAAACAATCCATTAGTAATCTATCAAAAATATCGAGCGATAAAAACAGGCGAACCTGGATACCAGTATTTATGGATATGGCCACCAAGGATAATAATTTGGCTGTAAGGACACAGGCTGTTGAAGTATTAGGGAGCTGGAAGGTGGCTAAGGCAAAAGATTTATTTTTGAAGGGGATTTATGATAGTTCCTACAATCTTGCATCTAATGCACTGGATGGATTGAGCAAACTGGATGCTGATACTGCCTTTGTGTTGTCAAAGCAACTGTTGAAATCGAATCCAAAGTCGAGTTTGTATTCTACAGTTTGGACCAGGATAGGTAAGAAGGCAGATGATGGAGATATTTCATTATTTGAGCAGGAAGCACCTTATGTATTTGGTAGTAAGAAGTATGGATTTGGCACGGCAATATTCAACTATGTGAAGAATGTAAAAAGTGATGCATCATTTGCCAGGGGAATAGAATTAATGAAGATAATGATTACTACCGAGAGCAATAGAAACCAGCGTTCATCCGTTTTTGGTAATCTGGCACAGGTATTATCTGAGCAAGCAGACAATGCAAAGTCGGAGAAACCTGAAGAATCAGCGCCGGCTAAAAAGAGGATAGATGTAGTGAAGACTGCTTGCCAGGTCGCTATTGATGCAGAGAGTGATTCGGAGAAAAAGAAGGATTTTGAGAAGTTATTGAAGGAGGCTTTGGAGTAATTATAATTTTTTAAATGCGGATATCAGGTATCATTTTATTGTTGTTTTTGGCAAATGGACTCATGGCTCAACTGAAGCCGGGGTTTGAGATAAATGAATACCTGGGTACCATAAGGCGGAGTGCAAGGCAGGTGGACTCTAACTTCAGGAAGAATGTACCACCGGAGACTGAGTTTAGCAGAGTATATAGGTCCCCTATTATGGGGCTGGATAATAAGTATGATATCTGGCTGAATAAGGATAAATCAATAATGGCCCTCAATCTGCGTGGTACAATGGATGAAAAGGATAGCTGGCTGGAGAACTTTTATAGTGCTATGATTCCAGCAACTGGTAGCCTGCAATTGACTGATAGTTTTACTTTCAACTACCGTTTCGCTGCCGATCCACGTGCGGCTGTTCATGTGGGTTGGGCTATTGGTATTGGTTCGCTGGCTCCTGATGTTAAGGATAAGGTGCTTCATTTTTATGGTCTGGGGATACATCAATTAATAATAGAAGGGCATAGCCAAGGAGGGGCATTGGCATTTTTATTGACTTCGTATTTGCGGTACTTGCAAGTAGATGGGGTTTTACCCAAGGATCTTATTATTAAAACCTATTGTAGTGCAGGACCCAAGCCAGGTAATGAATATTATGCCTACGACTATGATTATATAACAAGGGGTGGCTGGGCATTTAATGTAGTAAATGCCCGTGATTGGGTCCCAGAGACCCCGGCCACAGTGCAAACTGTAAGGGATTTTAATAAGATAAGTCCATTTACCAATGTACAAAAAATGGCGAAGGGCCATGGCATTGGCTTAAGATTAGCAGCGGGTTATGTTTATAAACGCATTTCTAATCCTGCATTTAAAACCCGCAAACGGTATGGCAACTACCTGGGTAAGATTGCCTATAAGCAGGTGAAACATTATATACCCCAACTGAAAAAGCCTAAATATGTAAAATCGTTTAATTTTGTAAGGGCAGGTGCACCTATTATCCTGGAGCCTGATGAGGAATATTATAAGAACTACCCTGATACAGGAGATAATATTTTCAGGCATCATTTGTTTGGGCCTTATTATTTTCAGGCATCGAGGATTTATGGGAAGTAAGGTGGGATGGGCTTTTGTATATTTTTAATATGCACAAAAGGCCTCACCCCGGCGCTCTCCAAAGGTGAGGGTGTCAAAGCCTGTAGGAACATCTCCTGAAAAACTATAAGTTTAGTTGTTTTTTTAGTAATACAAAAAGGTAAACCATATGCCAAGGTATATTGCATTTTTGAGGGGTATCAATGTGAGCGGACAAAAGCTCATTAAAATGGAGGTATTGAAGACCTATTTTCAATTGCCAGGTTTTGAGAATATTGTTACCTATATCCAAAGTGGGAATGTATTATTTGATACCCAGGAAACTGATGTGGTTGGGTTGAGGAGTTTGATTGAAAAGCAATTGAGTGCGCAATTGGGATATGATGTTCCGGTGATATTGAGGAATTTGGATGAAATAGCAGCTGTGATTGAGAAAAATCCGTTTAGTGAACAAATGGAAGTCACAGGTAAAAAGTTATACGTAGTGTTTTTATCTGGTGTGCCTGATGTGGGATTACATGGAGCGATTGATGCATATAAAAATGCACAGGAGGAGGTGATAATTTTGGGTAGTGAGGTTTTTATAATGTCTGATGGGATTGGGAACTCAAAACTCACCATTACATTGTTTGAGAAGAAACTAGGGCATACGGCTACAATGCGGAACTGGGCTACTGTAAATAAGGTGGTGAAGCTTTAATCTTTCTTGGATTTTTTTGAGGGGTTGGTAGTGCCTATTTTCTGGGCCATTTCAAGTATTACATTTTTCTCGGTTTCAAGTAGTAAGGTATCTTCATTGCATATTGAATCAATGGCTGCTACTTCAAGTGGTGAGATATGTTTGGATGAAAAGTTTTTGAGGTGTTCCAGGGTATTGCGTCTGTCATTGAAGTCGCCAATGATTTTGGCTAACTGGTCAAGCTCTTTCATGGGTAATGAAATGATGTATTCGCCTGCGTCTTTTAATTCTTTTTTAGTGAGTTTGGCTACATAGAGCAGATCCTTAATCTGTTTTCTAAGATTGTGCACCTGAATGAAGGATGGATCCTCATTATGGCTTAAAGTGGTAATCTGGTCAATTTTCTTTTTATAGAAACTAATAATAGTATCCAGATCCAGGGTTGGGTATTCAATATCCAGTAGTCGTTTCTCCAATTTGTGGATAGTTTTTGGGGCATAGTGTTTTTTCCATTCCTGCTCCTGGATGGTGATGAGGTGTTTTAATTTACTGATATATCTTGGTAGTTCAAGTTGCTTACTACTAAGTTTGTCATATTCCAGTTGGGCATCACGCACTGCTCCAGCTATTTGATACAATCGTTTAAATCTTTTGGGTAAGCGGAGTTTATAATTGTTATCACAGAGCCTCAATACTTTCAGGAAGGAGCGCAACTTTTTTACCTCAACCCTGAAATCATGTATGTCTTCCTGGTTAAAACCTTTGTCAATTTTTCGGCAATAGTGCTTTATCGACTTTATTTTTTTCTTTAGTAAGTACTTAATTTGGTCCTGGTCCATTACTATCCAAAGGTATTTTAATCAAATGTCCTTAAAGTTAATTCTGGTCAGTATTTCCTAAATATTATTTCAATATAAAGATTTGATTAAAAAAGCAGCCAATGAAATAAACTTAATAAGATTCTCCAAGTCAAATAATGTCATGGATTTGTCGGAAGCTGCCAATATTAAACTATTGGTTATGTCCTGATTACTTTTTAATTATCTTTAGCAAAAAAATCTAATTTTATGTTTAAAAACAGGCTTACACTTGTAGTAACTGCCGTTGTTTTGTTCTTTTCAGGTAATATAAAAGCACAGGAATTTTCTAAGGTTTCGGATGTAAAGCAGGCTGAGGTGAATTTTACCGAATTAGCCAATTATTACAAAGCACATCCACTCCCATTTGTAAAAAGGATGCCTATTGATGAAGATGAGCTCGAAGCCCACCGCCATCGTCATAGTGTTGACCCTTCACAAGTACACCTAATCAATCGTGCCGACCGTAGAAGTGGAGGTTTGGCCCGTACCACATTGTTACCAGCCTCACCTGCACCAATAGATAGTTTCTTAGCCACGCTTAGCAGTGGGTCTTCTATCCCGCCCGATACACATGGTGCGGTTGATTCACAATATTGTGTTACAGCTATTAATACAAGTATCCACATCCAGACAAGGTCTGGCAGTAATGTATCAGTGATATCTCTTGATGGTTTTTGGGCATCAATATTGCCGGCAGGTACAGGTACCTTCGACCCAAGGATACATTATGACCCATATAACAGGCGTTGGATATTAATTACTGATGCTGTAAATAGCACTGGTTTTACGCAGTCTACAGTATTGGTGGGTGTATCAGCAACTTATGACCCAACTGGTACATGGCATTTATATTCAGTATCAGTTGATGGCACTGGTTCTTCATGGATGGATTTCCCTAATGCCGGGTTTAATAACCGCTTTGTAGCAGTTACCGGTAATATGTTTCCTAATTCGGCAGGTGGTGCCAGTGGTGCAGTTGCCTTCATATTTGATTATGCCAGGATGAGGGCAGGGCTAACTGTTACACCTACCAGGTACAACCTTTCTTCATCATTTGCTATTGCCCCGGCCCTGACTTATGATACTACTGTAACTTCTTTATTTGCTCTGGAATCCTGGGATGGTGCCACTGGAAAATTGAGATTATGGAAAATTGCAGGCCCTACCAGTGCCCCAACAATGACCACTGTAGGTTATCCAGCAACTACTTCCCATTGGAGAGGCAATCCCCCGGGTTCAGGCGGGTTTGCTAAACAGGTAGGTACTACAGCTACTATAGAATCGGGCGATGATCGTATTACAAGTTGTACTTACAGAAATAATACGTTGTGGACCAGCCATACAGCATTTTTGCCGGCAACTGGCACCATAACACGCAGTGGTATTATGTGGTGGCAGGTAGATACATTGGCTGTCCCAGTTCAAAACGGTATAATTCAGGATGCAAACGGGCCGAAATATTTCGTATATTCTTCCATTGCCGTAAATTCATTAAATGATGTTTTAGTAGGTTATGGGTATTTATCTGCTGCTATACATCCTAGCTGTGGCTATTCTTTGCACATGCATACCGACCCGCTCGACTCAATGAGGGCACCTCATATTTACCGTTCAGGTGTTGCTACCTATAATACAACATTTGGTGGGGGAAGGAACAGATGGGGCGATTATTCTAATACCTGTGTTGATCCAAGAAACGACATAGATTTCTGGACAATCCAGGAAAGTTCAATTACAGGTACAACAGCTAACTGGGATACTTGGTGGGCAAATGTTCAATTTTGCCCTAAGCCTTATGCCCCTGTTTTAAGCGCTATCCCACCTGCTCCCTGCCCTGGCGATACTGTAACTTATACAGTTGATACCATTCCGGGTGCAACATCATATGTGTGGTATTTAAGTGGTACAGGCTGGTCTGGAAGCAGCACAACTAATAGCATTACTGTTGTGGCAGGTACCGGTATTGGCACCTTTGTGGTGTATGCTTATAATGCTTGTGGCCAGGGCGAGTCAAGGGTAATAAAAATTACTCCTCAAACTTTGCCCACCAGGTTGAGTATCAATACCATTACACCTCCTTGTATAGGTGGAGTGCCGCCCGTATTTTCGGCAACATCTTTTTACACCACAAGCTATTCATGGTCGGCAAGTAATAATGGTTGGTCGGGTACTAGTGGTTCTACTTCATTAACGGCAACCATGGGAACAGGTACAGGCATGATTATATGTTCTGCAAATAATAGCTGTGGCAGTATTTTGGATACTATTTATGTAACACCATTGCCCGTGCCGGTAACAACTTTTAGTGTAACTGCCCATACCGAAATGGCCCATGTATCTGATGTTATCACATTTACTGGTACAGCACCGGCAGGTAGTACCTATACCTGGGATTTCGGTGGTGGAGTTGGTGTACCCGGAACTGGTGCAGGGCCACAAGCTGTAACCTGGGCTACAGTTGGTGTGAAGACAGTGGTACTTACGGTGGACAATGGTGGGTGCAACTCATCATCAACCGATATGGTGAATGTTATTGCCAATGTAGGAGTTAAGCCTATAAATATTAAGGATATTGAGGTGAGTGTAATGCCTAACCCGAATAAAGGTAATTTCCAGTTAGTGCTGGGAAATGCAGTGAATAAGACCATTAATGTGCGAATGATTGACATTCAGGGTAGAGAAGTATACGCTAACCAGATCCAGCCGGGAATTAATAAATTTAATGTGCAAGCTGAGAATTTGCCAGGTGGTATCTACTCAGTGATCCTGGATTGTGATGGAAGCGAGGTGACTAAGAAAGTAACTATTGTAAGGTAAATTTATTCGTTTAACCATATTATCAATGCCCTGTATGGATTATTCTTTACAGGGCATTTATTTTTGAGGTAGTTAGGATTGGTAGTACCTTTGGTGGTTAGGATTGAGTCATTTTGAAATCATCAAAAAACTAAATTATTAAGGGATTATGTCTAATTCGAATCATAGTATCAGTTTACTGGACACTCATAAGTTGAAGCAATTGAGTTTGCCAAGGGTAGCTATCATAAGCACTGAGTGGAATGATAAAATAGTAAGGGAGCTGGTAAACGGGTGTGAAGGAATCATACACATGTATACCGGGGAAATATTAGCCCATTATGTGGTGCCAGGTTGTTTTGAATTGCCATTTGGTATCCGGAAAATGATGGAACATTTTGAGCATAAGGAGGTGAAGCCTGAAGCAATAATCGCATTTGGGGCTGTGATTAGAGGTGGAACGCCACACTTTGAATATGTGAGCAAGGCAGTAACAGATGGTATTGTACAATTGAACCTCACTTTGCCTATACCCGTCATTTTTGGTGTGCTTACTTTGGATACCGAAGACCAGGCCTGGGAAAGGCTGGGTGGTGCACAAGGGCACAAGGGCGAAGAGGCAGCCATTACCGCATTGAAAATGATTTCATTGGGCAGGGGTGGAAATTTTTAATTTATTAGAAATAATGGGTACATTTATATGTGTTTGTAGTGCCAACATCTTGTTTCATGCCATAGGTCTGAAAATGAACGTTATTAAACCTTGCTTTTTATTTTAATTTAACAATTCTAATTGACCTAAAGCAGGGGTATGGCGGGTGTTTGGTACTAAATTTGTATAGCTTACTATTAAAAGTATAAAAATGAACAGATTCTTCAGCCGCCTGGCAGGCTTAATGCTAGCAGTAGTTTTGCTTACGTCCTTATCGGTACAAAAGACGTATGCACAAGATGTCACGGTTTCGTACCAGACGTTTTATGACGAATTAACTCCTTACGGACAATGGATTGATGATCCGTATTATGGTACCGTATATGTACCTTACGTAGGTAACGATTTCAGGCCATACGCATCTGATGGTTATTGGGCAAGTACAGAGTATGGTAATATGTGGGTGTCTGAGCAACCATGGGCATGGGCATGTTATCACTATGGCCGCTGGACCTATAATGAGTATTACGGATGGATTTGGATACCAGGTTATAAATGGGCTCCGGCCTGGGTAAGCTGGCGTAGTGGTGGTGGTTTCTACGGATGGGCACCACTGGGTCCGGGTGTAAGGATAGGGGTTAGTTATGATTATCCTGAAAGTTACTGGGTATTTGTAACCCCTATGTACCTATATCACCGCAATGTATATAGCTATTATGAGCGTGAGCGTGTACGTGAGTGCATGAGGTATACCCGGTATGAGCGTGATGCTTATGAAAACCATGGCACCAGGTATTATTATGGCCCACGCAGGGAAGCAATAGCCAGGGAAACCAACCGTCCGGTAGAATTATATCGTGTAAGTAATGTACGTGAAGCCCGTGAATCGAGGGTAGCAGGTAATGAGTTGCATATTTACCGTCCTAATGTAAATAAAGATACACGTGAAACAGCCAGGCCAGCACATGTAATGAGTACTACAGAGCACCCAATTGCACGCACTATGCAGGCTATCCCTGCCAGCCATGCTACTACTGAGCGTCCTTTCCAAAGGGAAATGCAAAATAACCCTAACAGGAGTGGTGGTATGCCAGGTGGCCGTCCGGCACAAGAACAACCAAGACAAGGTCAGCCAATAGAACACCAGGCGCCACAACAGGGGCAGCCAAACCGCCAGCCAGAGCATGAGCCAAACCGCCAGCCAGGTAACCAGCCAATGCCGCAAAGGGAACCACAACGTTCGCCACTGCCAGAGCGTGAACCACAACGCCAACCAGGCAATCAGCCAATGCCGCAAAGGGAACCACAACGTTCGCCAATGCCAG
>CANGSR010000159.1 GCA_947456055.1 Chitinophagaceae bacterium | reverse complement strand
GACAGCCATTTCAGTTTTGGGCAGGTTAATGTGCCTTCAATTATTAGTTCTTGTATTGAACTTTCAGTTTATTCATAATTTCTTGTGCTGATATGGCAAATCCAACTCCTTCGGTACCAACACCTACCAGCTTAGAAGTAACCACACCTAGTATGGTTCCTTCTTTGTTAACCAATGGGCCACCACTGTTACCACCATTCAGACTTACATCGGTTTGTAAATAGGTAACATTATTAGCCTTGCGTAAACCAGATAATACACCCTTGGAAACACTCTGGCCTAATTCTACGCTTTTAGGAGTACCAATAGCCCATACATCAACACCAATTTCGGGCTCAGTGGCATTTGTAATTGCCAATGCAGGAAGACCTGTTTTGCCAATTTTAAGTAATGCAAGGTCAGCATCTTCATTTTTACGAACCACCTGCACCACTGTATCTTTAGTACCGTCTCCCATTATTATTTCAATCTTTTTAGACCCTGCTACTACGTGGTAGGCAGTAATGATATAACCATCATCGGAAATAATAGCTCCACTACCATGACCTTCATCTACCTTTATGGTAACGGCTGATTTCATATAGTCATTGAGCCTGCCATTTTCCAGTTTGCCGGGCTTGTTAATGGTAATCGCTGGCATCTCTACTGCTTTACCTCCACTTGTTTTTTGGAGTAATCCCTTAATAGTCAATTCTTTTCTGATTTTAATAATGGCATATTCCAGATTATCCTCCATTGAGGAAATCAGGAAATTAGAAAAGACTTTAGGGTCGTTGGAATAATTGGAATAAGAAAACAAATCAGACTTTTCAGTAGTCTTAGTACTGTAGATTTCCTGCTTGTAATAATCAAGCACTTCCCACTCAATCACCATCTGAATAGAAAGTAACCTGTTGTGAACATACATAGAATTAGGACCTGAGCCAGGGTGATGGTAAGGAGATTCAACATCCTGAATAACGATTTCCTTAATGGTGGCATTAAGGTATAAGGTATTACCTACAGCCGGAAATATAGTATTAGTGGTATCAATGAAATTCATTTTTTTCATGGTACCATTGAGGGCTGAAGTAAAAATGGTATTGTCCACTTTCAGGTCTTCCTTGTCTTGGGATTTGTTGAGCTTCCTGATTGACCTGGTATCGTTGTGTTTTCCGGCTTTGTATTTACCCAAACTTTTATATTGATGCCAGATAATATCTTTTCCTTTGGCATCAATAGCCGTGGTGTTGATGATAATATACTTTTCGTCTTCTTTACGTTTATCGTAAGGTATTAGAGCCGGGGCCACCTGGCTTTTGTCGAATTTCCTGATTTTGGGAGAGGACAAATCCCAAGGGATATAATAAAACCAACCAATTAGAGGAACTGCAAAATCTAATGCCATAAATGCCAATGTAGGGCTTGTTTTACTAAGACCGAAAGCATAATTGGCACTCTTATAACCTTCTTTTTTGACGGTAACAGTATGGTAGATTCTTGTTTTATCGAATTTAGTTGCCCCATTTTTGTTTTTGGTACCAACTTCTGGATATTCAACTTTTGCACCTTTGGTGGCACTTGTAATTTCTACTTTCTGGTAACGGCTTGAAAACATCATAGCACAGCCCGAAAGCATGGAAATGCCAACCAAAGATGTAATAGCCAGGGTTAGATGTTTGAAGAATTTAGGATTTTTCATAAAATATAGTGGAATTTTGGCCGAAAATACGCATAATGGTTGGATATAAAAATGAAGGAATAAAAACTTCATAATTATATCTCAAATATTAAAAACTCTTGCCTATAGCATAAAACAGAACTGGCTATCTCAATATAATGAATTAGCCAGTTCTGTTTTAGTAAGTATTGTATAACCTAATTAAACTCTAGTTCTTATACTGAACCTTTAATTTATTAATCAATTCCTGGGCAGATATTGCAAAGCCAACACCTTCGGTACCTACACCAATAAGTTTAGAAGTTACGACCCCAAGGATAGTGCCTTCCTTGTTTACCAATGGGCCACCGCTATTACCACCATTCAGACTTACATCGGTTTGTAAATAAGATACGTTGTTGGCCTTACGCAGACCCGACAATACACCTTTTGAAACACTCTGCCCCAACTCAACACTTTTTGGCGTACCAATAGCCCATACATCAACACCTATTTCTGGATCGGCATCGGTACTAAATGCTAAGGCAGGAAGACCGGCTTTACTGATTTTAAGCAATGCTAGGTCAGCATCTTCATTCTTACGCACCACCTGCACAGCAGTATCTTTTGTGCCATCACCCATAATAATTTCAATCTTTTTAGAACCAGCTACTACATGGTAAGCAGTGATTATATAACCATCATCAGAGATAATAGCACCACTACCATGGCCTTCATCAACCTTAATAGTAACGGCTGATTTCATATAGTCATTCAGCCTTCCATTTTCAATTTTTTTTGGCCTATCAATGGTAATGGCAGCGATTTCATTGGTTTTACCACCACTTGTCTTTTGGATTAATCCTTTTGTTGTCAATTCCTTCCTAATCTTAATAACAGCATATTCCAGATTGTCTTGCATAGACTCCTTGAGGAAATCAGAAAAAACCTTTTTATCTGTACCAGCGAAGCTATAGGTAAACAAATCAGATTTTTCTTTTGTTTTGGTACTATAAATCTCTTGCTTGTAATAATCAAGCACCTCCCATTCAATTTCCAATTCAATTGATAACAACTGATTTCCCGTATAATTCATATGCAAATAGGGCTTAGCCATTGGGCTACGAACATCATTTATAGTTATCTTTTTAATAGTGGCGTTCAGGTATAAGGTATTGCCAATGGCAGGGAAAATGGTATTAGAAGTGTCTATGAAATTCATTTTTTTCATAGTACCATTTAGGGCTGAGGTAAAAATGGTATTATCTACTTTAAGGTCATCTTTATCTTTTGAGTTATTAGCCTTACGAACATATTTATTATCAGAAGTCCTATTTGCCTTATACCTAGATAGCCCCTCAAACTGATGCCAGATTATATCCTTTCCTTTAGCATCAATAGCAGTAGTATTGATAATAATATACTTTTCATCCTCTTTACGATTCTCGTAAGGGATGAGGGCAGGAGCTGTTTGGGATTTATCGAATAATTTAGTTTGTGGTGCTGCAAAATCAATAGGTAGGCCATAAAACCATCCATATACAGGCACCAATAAATCTAATACAGCCAAAGCAATGGTAGGGCTACGTTTGGACAAGCCAAATGCATAATTGGCTGACTTATAGCCTTCCTTCTTAAAAGTAACGGTATGGTATAATTTTATTTTATCGAATTTCACCCCCTTACCCTTATTTTGCACACCCACTGTAGGGTATTCAATTTTTGCCCCTTTGGTAGCACTGTTAATTTCAACTTTCTGGTAGCGCTTTGAAAAAAGCATAGCACAGCCCGAAAGCATGGATAGGCATACCATAGAAGCTGATAACAGCGTAAGAATTTTAGAGGATTTTATATTTTTCATATTTTATAGTGAAATTTTGGCTCAAAATACACATAATGGTGGGATATAAAAATGATAGATTCAAAACTTGAGAATATTTTCAATTCCGTTTTTAATATTAATGACTGCTTATTGAATAAAATGAAATCGTCTGACACAAAAAAAGCATTTGATCTTCTTACATAAAACAAATTCTTTTTCTATCTTTGATATAATACCAATACGATATGAGCTAATTCCAGCCTATATGGCGGTGGGGCAATACAACAGTTGATAATGTGGTATGATCAATGATCTAAGTACCTAAAGATTCGCTTAGCTATGGTGTTTATTTATGTTTTTGGTTCATACTTATAACAACGACCTGGAAGCATATTCCCTGTTACTAAAATAAGGCAGTTACTTAATTTTTTTAATTCTTCAATATCCTGTAATCTGTTGCACTCAAAAAAACTAATCAATTCTAAATGTTTGAGATGGTCACATTTGGGAAATCGGGTGACTTTTGAAACGTAATAAACCGTTAGCTTTTCAAGATTGTACATTTCCTGGATAAAATCGATATCAGTGATTTTGGAATTGTCTTTGATGAACAATTCCTTTATGTCAGGTAAGCCAGGTAAATAACTGAAGTTGTCTACTTTGCTACCTATGTTTGATAACTTTTCGATTGGTAAGCCTTCAAGAAATTCGAAACCAGGCAATTTAGTGGAGTAAAAAGAAATGGATTTAAGATTTGACAATTGGGGAATAGCAGGTATTAAATCCATAAAATCGCCGGCTACCTGCAAACTTTCTAATGTGCCGGCAAAATCCTTAATAAATCCCAGACTGAATTTGGATTTACCTGGAAACATACCAAAGCTCAAATGACGAATTTTCTTGAGATGGTATAATGGCTCAATGGTATTACCGGGATAAACAACATCCCAATTGAGGCGCTCCAATTCCGTAAGGTGTTTTAATAAATGAATGTCCTCCCAATCCCGATATATCCTCAAGGTTATATCTTTTCTTTGCTTAAATACCAGCTTATTGAGTAACTCAAGACCCTCATTGTCTGGCTTGTTTTCAAAAATTTGAATACATTTTAGCTCAGGGTCGTTGGCTAATTCCAGTGCGTCAGATAAGCTTAGTGGGTTGGTGTATTGAAATCTATCATTATTTACAAAACCTGTGACCATAATCGCTTATTGATTAAACAAAAATAACAATATGGGTATGACAAACCAGAATTTAAGATATTAGCACCCTATTTTGCCGCAATCTACCACCATAAAAAATATAAATACTGTATAAATTGCACTAAATAAATAGCGTTATGACCAAACTACATTATAATATTACAATAAATGCCACGGCGGAAAAAATATGGGATGTATTGTGGAGTGATACAAACTATCCTCAATGGACATCAGTTTTTGGCCCTGGTTCACGTGCTGTTACCGACTGGAAAAAGGGCAGTAAGGCACTCTTCCTGGGTGAGGGGGGTGAGGGTTTAGTATCCAGGATTGTGGAACATAAACCCAATGAATATATGCTATTTGAACATTTGGGTGAGGTAAAAGACGGTGTAGAAGACACCGAAAGCCCACAGGCAAGACAATGGGCAGGGGCGCTGGAGGATTATACTTTGGTAGCTGGTAACGGGAATTGTGAATTGACAACAACTATAGATATAGCCGATGATTATGTAGAATGGTTTAAGGATGTATGGCCAAAGGCAATGGAAAAAATAAAGACAATGTCTGAAGATGTATTATAGTTGATGTGCCAAGTAGTATCAGCAACATTATTGGGATACCAATGTCCTTTATTGGCTAATTTTGTAGTGTGAGATACCTGATTAGCTTTTTTGACTGGATACTCTATACAAGCCTGCTGACCGCTACATGCGCCACAGGTTTGTGTATGGCAACGGAAAAACTTATGGTACAAAGAAATGGAGAAGTTGGGCAAATATTACCAATAAGCAGGCTTCATGTATTGATATTTGGTGGAACCTTGCTTATTTATAATACACCGAGGCTGGTACCAAAACCATATGGTAAGATTAGGAAATCGAGGAAACACTTTGAGTGGTATCTATTGTTCTTTACAATAGGCCTTATATCGGTAATCTATTGTAGCTATTCATTGCCGGCCACTGTCCTAAAACTATTATCAGTGTTGGCTGCAATATCATTTGCCTATTACCTGCCATTACTGCCCTTTGAACATAAACGCAGGTTGAGAGATTTTGGATGGCTCAAGATTTTTGTGCTTACCATCATTTGGACAATGGTAACATGTATCCTACCTATTATCTATTATAATAACACCCCTTTAAACTACCCTTTTGAAATCTCAGAAAGGCTGCTTTTTATTTTCACACTTTGCATAGTTTTCGATATTAGGGATATTAAGACTGATATAGGCAATAATATACGCACCTTACCAGGAAGGATAGGATTGAGCAATAGCTATATCCTGATAAATTCAGCCCTTCTATTATTTACAATAATATGCTTTTTCCAGTATTTTCAAATCTACAATACGGGACGGCTAGTTGCGGGTTTAATAACCGCATTACTATCCAGGATGGTAATAGGTTACCTGAAAAACCATCCAACAGACAGAGCCTATAATACACTGGCTGATGGGGTAATGCTTATTTATGCATTGCTTGTTTAATATTGTAATGGCTATAATTACAAAACCCCGACTATAGCCGGGGTTTTTAATAATATTACAAATGAATAATTAGTTCTTAACAACAGAAGTAACAGTGCGTGTTCCGTTATTTTCAATTACTACATTATAGATACCAGCAGTCCAGTTTGAAGTGCTCAGGCTAGTATTATAGTTAGCAGAAGTAACATCAATATTTTGGTTGCTGATGCATTTACCACTCATATCGAATACTGTGACAGAATAAATACCTGTGGCAGTATTGCCCAATTGAAGATTCAATGTATTGCTTACTGGATTAGGGAAAGCAACTACACCAAGGCTATTTTCAACAGAGGCAACACCATTAGATACTAAAGGCCATTCAGCAATAGCAATGTGGTTTACATTCCAATAATCCCCTGCACCATCATTACCATTACCATTTACAAAGTTAACAGCACCCCAAAAAGAAATAGAACCGGTGCCTGTAGCTGGTGCAGTCCATGGGAAAGACAAGGTAAATGTGCTACCTGTAGCAGTCAATGCAGAACTCTGCTCGGCAATAGTTAATGCTGTACCAGCAGTAGGCGCCTTAATATGGGTTGAAGCAGGGATACCTGTTGTAGCGAAAACGCCAGCATCGCTAACAGTAGTGGCCGTGGTTGTACCCTTCATGGCACTTAACTGGAAACCATATTTTGTATTGGTTGAAGTTGTAGTTCCAGTAATTTTCACATTATAGGTCATACCACCCCTGTAGTGAGTAGTAGTAGTACCTGCAGAATCTAATGTAACAGTAGCAGTAACTGTACTTGCGGCAGAACCATGGCAAGTAGTGCAACCGGTAGGGTTACCAGCAAAGGCTCCTGTGCATGCAGCCTCAGCACCTGTGCAATCGTATTGGCGTGTAGCGGGGCCTGCAGCATAACTAGTTAATAATACATAAGCAAGGCCTGTAACGGCCGTAAGGAGTAAAATACTTTTTTTCATTTTTTTGTTTTTCGTTTTTATCTATTTAAAGCAAATGTAAACTCTTTTACAAAACTTACAAAAAATTGACAAACGAACATTTGCTATCATGCAAATCAGAGCATGGCAACCACTGAAAAAGCAACATATTATATAAGAAACCATCACAATTACACCACAGGGAATTAATTATTTTAAACCGTTTTGCATCTTTTAAAATGCTCATAAATAACAATTAAATATCCTTATGAATAATCGCACTTGCTATTCATAGCATATACACAAAATATATTTTGACATACAACAGTATAATCATAACCTTACAAACAAAACTATTATATCACTATTGCACATTAAAATATACAAGCATCCGTTTACATCTGTTAGTCAAGCTTTTAATAGTAAAATATGAGTTATGAATAATTGCGGAAACCAATATTGATTGCTTTTTTTGGCAGGAAATGCGATACCAAATGTAAAATTGAAAACCCAATAGGTTTATATTATGCTAACATACAAACAATCGTATTTTTTACTAATAAAATTTGCATTTTTGAATTTCTAATTATGTATATTTGCGTCACCATAATAACTAAATACAATAACCCACCTCTCTCCATAAAAATTACTCTCCAGCCTGAAAACTGTTTATTAAAAGCAACGTTATAGTAATTTGTAGCTATTGCTATGCTCCGAAACTCAAATACACGATCTGAAAACAAAAGCAACAATTATAAAAAGTACCTGTTGCATGTGAATTTAGCGTTTTATTATTAACATATATTTTTATTTGAAAAAATGAATAATTCATCACATCCATCTTCAGTTCTGAAACAAAAAGTTACAGACATTATCCGTGATTCAGCAGCTAAAGCCGAAAAAGACGGCCGGTTTAGTAAGACACAACTAAATTTGATAGCTGAACAACAATGGTTCAAGATGCTTGCCCCATCTTCTATGGAAGGCCTACAGATGGCATTACCAGCCGCAGTAAGACTTACGGAAGGTATATCATGGGCTGACGGTAGCGCAGGCTGGGCCATAGCACAATGTGCTGTTGCAAGCTGGCAAACCGCATTTATCGATGCTGAGGTAGCTAAGGGTATACTTGGTGATGCCAAAGTAGGTATTACCTATGGCGAAGGAAACGGAACTGCTGAGAAAAAAGGCGATGACTATGTAGTAAGTGGTAAATGGAATTATGCCACTGGTACTAATGATGCAACTGCCTTTATTGGTAACTGTATTGAAACCGTAAATGGTGAAGCAGTAAAGAATGAATCAGGAAATGCTAATATATTGTCTTTCATTTTTATGAAAGAAGATGTAACAGTAGTCTCTTCCTGGAATGCACTTGGACTTTCTGCAACTTCTTGCAACAGCTTTGAAGTAAAAGCGCTGGAAGTGGCTGCAAACAGGTCATTTGTAATCAATGCAGAACCTAAAGTGGATGCACCTATTTACAAATTCCCACAACAACAATTACAGGAAGCGATATTTGCTGCAAGTATTTCGGGTATGGCTTATCATTTTGTTGACCTGGTTGAAGCACATCTTACTTCTACAAAAGGAAAAAATGGCCAACCTCTATCTACAGACCGTACTATTTCAGAATATTTCGAAAAATGGACTGAGAAATTAGAAGATGCCCGCACTAAACTATACTATGCGGCAGACATCTCCTGGCAGGGTTGTATCAACTTCCAGAAAATTAAACCAGCTATCTTATATAAGGTAAGTGCTGCAGCGTATGAATTATCACGCAAAGCTGCTGAGTGTGCTGATGCCCTATATCCTTACTGCGGAATGGGATCAATTGATAAATCAACAGAAATCAACCGTGTATGGCGCGACCTACATACTGCTGGCCAGCACAGCCTGTTAGTATTTGGTAGCTTACCAGAATAGTAGATAATTACAATATGTATTATCAGGGCATCCTCTCAGGGATGCCCTTTTTTTTTGGCATTGGTTTTGTAGTGATTAAACTAATAAACCCCAAACATATGCACCTTAGCGAAACATGGTTCCTAGAAGGATATATTGACTTTGAATTGCAAAAATACCGGCTGCTGGCCTACCTGCAAGAAGTAAAAAAGTGTTTCAAAGCAGCAAAACTATATCCACAATTATCAGAAATAGTATACCACTATAATAATCTAGTGGCGTTTAAGCAAAAGAAATTGGCTCTTCAGGGACGCTTCCCGAAAATAATGGATAGAATAGCTGAGAATAAGCTAGAAATAATATATAAACGACTAACTGAGGATAATGACTTAATGCACGAATTGGAAATTATCACTGATTTTTCACTCCATGAAATGAAGGGTACGATAAGTGAAGGAGCCGAGATATACGAAATTGTAGAGAAACAGATAAAAATTAAACCAGTAGGCATACAACCCCTCTATAAAAACGAAGGTTATCTGTTCATTAGATGCCAGGAAGGCAATGACCTAAAGGTGTATTTTTATACAGTATCCTTATTAGAGCATAAGGACTCAAGATATAAGGGAATAAAGTTGGAGTTTATAGATACAAGAGTAAAAACACTAGCTAACACCTACGAACAAATAAAAATTGAATTGGTGCGAACCATCCGGAGCCTGCCTAACCCACCTGTATATATTGTAGAGTACCCATTGTCCCTGCCTTTGGAGGAAACAATATTACCAATAACTAGGAGGGCATTGGTGAAGTATTTGTGATGGGAGGGAGAAAAGGGTAATTGGTAGAAAGTATTAAGATTATCCAGAACGATAAACAACAATATCTTGGAAGTAGGTAATGAACAATTTAAAGATTCCAGGGATTGATTAAAACAAGGGAGTTAATTCTACAAAAATCTTTTTCCTTCCTTGAAATCAAAATTAGATTTTTAACTATGGCAGTGGCTGCTATTATAGCATCAGGAGTTTTTAGCCCATACCGTTTACGAATAGCAATTGTTGTTTTAGTAATTTCTTCATCTATATCAGAATAAACTGTTGAGAAATTGACAAAAGAACTAAATAATAAAATTTCCTGTTCAGGAATATCCTTTTTGCTTTGAATTTCTATTACTGTTATTACAGAAATTTCCGGATTGATGCTGCTCATTAATTGCTTTCCTGGTTCAGGAAGTTTACCACCCAGGAAATCAATGACGCTATTCGAGTCAATCAAATATCTCTTTCCCATTCAGACCTGCTTTGTTCAACATGTTTATGCATTTCCTCGGTAGTATGATTTGATATTACACCCCAAAATTGCTCCATTATATTAGTAGTGTTAGTGACTGGCACTTCTAGAATATCATCATATGTAAAGACCAATACCTCAACCTTTTTCCCAACGTAATCATCAGGTATAGCAATATTAAGGTTATTCGATTGAGGCGTTAATAATGAGCGTATCATATGGTAAAGGTAAAGAATAATATTTGGATGTATTTCCCCCAAATGAAAAATGCCCCGACTTTTGGTCAGGGCATTTAAATAAATATGGCAGCTACCTACTCTCCCGCATTTCTGTGCAGTACCATCGGCCATGGCGGGCTTAACTTCTCTGTTCGGAATGGGAAGAGGTGAACACCGCCGGCAATACCACCATAAGATGGTTAGTCTGTTTTGTGGTAGTTAGTCGTTAGT
>CANGSR010000158.1 GCA_947456055.1 Chitinophagaceae bacterium | reverse complement strand
TTAATTGATACATCCTTAGGCGGTATTTGGTCTGCTGCTAATGTTTGTGCAAGCATAACCGGTGGTGATTTAAGGGGGACTATTGAGGGTTTAGATACAATTTATTATTCAGTCACAAATATGTGTGGGACAGCAATTGCTACAAAGACTGTTTATATACATGCATTGCCTCATGCAGGAATTATTATTGGGCCATCTAAAGTGTGTATGGGTGCTTCTATTAATTTAGTTGATACTACATCAGGTGGAACCTGGTTGGTAAGTAATGAGTCGGGTAGTGTAGTAAATGGAACGATAACGAGTGTGTATCCTGGCAAGGATACAGTGTATTATATGATAGGGAATGTGTGTGGTATTGATACGGCTAAAAAAGTGGTAGCCATAAATCAATTGCCTGATGCAGGAAATATTACCGGTCCAGATAGCTTATGTGTGGGTGCAATTTTCCAGATGGTTGATAATGCCAATGCCGGAGTTTGGTATTCGAGCCAGGGTAATATCGCAACTATTGATAGCTTTACAGGGAGTATTGCTGCCATAAGTGCGGGTACTACAGTTATTACCTATACCATTTTAACTGACACAAATGGATGTACTAATGCTTCCCAATTTAATGTAAGGATATTAGGTGTACCAGATTTTAGTATTGATTCAAGTATCAGGCAGATAAAATGTTATGGTGTGGGTGATGCACAAATTGCCATGACCGTGAATGGTGGTCAGGGGCATTTTTCTTATTTATGGTCTAGCGGGGATACAACAGCTTCAATCACCAACTTGTCAAAAGGTACTTATGCAGTTAATATTACTGAAACCGCTACGAAATGTAGTTTAAGTGACACATTCATCATCTTGCAGCCTGATTCATTTTATGCAATACCTATGATTGCAAAGGAGTTTTGCAAAAGGAATGATGGCAGTATACAGTTTCAGGTAACAGGTGGTGTAAGGCCTTATACCTATGAATGGGTGGATAATAATACAGATTCGGTAAGATTAGGTTTAGTTACAGGTGAATATTCGGTTGTTATTACAGATTCAAATAAATGCAACCTTTCGCTGAGTATGGTGATTGAGGAAGATACCTGTAATGTAAATGTATATGACGCACTCACACCTAATGGTGATGGTGTAAATGATACATGGATAATAGATGGTATTCAATATTATCCCGATAATCTGGTGCAGGTTTTTGATAAGATAGGTGATCTGGTTTATGAGAAAAACAGCTATAATAATACCTGGGGTGGTGAAGGAAAGAATGGTGGGGCATTACCTGATGGTACCTACTACTATGTAATAAAAATCAACTCCGAGAATGTGAAAGGTGGGCATAACATACAGACAGGTGCCGTGTTGATTAAGCGCTAATTCTAAAATTGAATAAGCCCTTGAAATAATTGAAAATCAATTGTTTCAAGGGCTAATATATCTTAAGGTAAGTCTATTTCTTTTTCTTCAGGAAGGCAGCGTGTTTTACCGGGACTTTCGGGTCATCGACAATTGATGTCTTTTTGGTTTCAGACGAAACAATAATTTCGAGGGCTACTTCCCAGCCAGCCTCATTGAATAAGGCAACGATTTCGGCAGGATTACGGAATAAGTAAATGTGGTCAATCATTGGGGAGTTACATGGCACAGTGATAAAAGCGGTACCATTATCGCTGCACAATGAATGCAATTTCTGCATGAGTTCCAGTGGTTGTTCTACATGCTCCAAAACCTCGCCCATAATAATCAGGTCGAACTTTTCATCAGAATCATATTTCATCACATCCTCATGAACATAATTGACATGATGGTCTTTTACGAAATTGCGGTGTATTCCGATAGATGTTTCGCTTACATCAACCATTGTAAAGTCAATCTTATCATCAAAATGCCTGAATACTTCATTAGAGAAAAGGCCCTGCCCGCCACCAACTTCTAATACTTTTTTTACGCCATCTGAAAATAGGTGCAGGTTCTGGATGAAAAATTGTAGCACCTTGTAGTGATGGTCCCAAAGGTATTGCGATACCAAAAGGCCATTCATGTGGTAACTCATGATTTCGTCATTGCTATAAACCCTGGCATTCACCTCGTCGAAAGAAGTGCTGGTATATGCGCCTGTTTCCATAAATGTTATTTGCTCCACCATCATATCACTACACATTTTCAGGTAGCAATCAACAGCAAACGACATATCCTTGTTTTCGCTAACCAGGATATCATCGTAGGTTTTAAAGAAAGTTTCTGCCCTAGTTACAAATTCAATATCATCAAAAGGAATTGTCTTTTTTAGTTTTTTGTATTGCATAGGGTTTTTCTTGCCTATGTAATCGATTATTGAATTTAAATAAGTAGCACTCATGAATGTTTATTTTCGCCAAAAGTAGGTAATTATTTGGAATTGGGGATTTAAGTAATTGTAAGTAGGTGAGTTATGGTTGATGGATAGGATTTTAGGAGTATATAAAATAACCCCCTAGTTGGGATTTTATTCAACTTAAATCGATGTTGGTAACGTTGTCCATTTTAGTTTTGAAAAACTATCCATCATATACGATAAGCAAGAATTGTGTATTGCTCAAAGTATCTTAGATACCTTGGGCCAAGGGTCAATAAGAAATTCTGAAAATTCGAAAATTTAGTAAATTTCAATTCGAAAAATAGTGCCAGGAACTAATACCCCTCCATTACCTCCATCGCCTCCCCAACAATAAAAAAGCTACCTGTAATAAGCAGGGCATCATTTTCGCCAAGGTTATTTTTGGCCGCTGCTAGAGCCTTGCCTACTGTTTCCCAGGCATCACCATTTAGGCCGGCCAGATTGCCTTTCTCTTTAAGTTCAGGGGCTGGCAGGGCTCGCTGTATCTGTGCATTACAGAAATAGTAATGGGCATCTTTTGGGAATAAGGATAGGGCTTCATCCACATCCTTATCCTTTACAAACCCCAGGATGATATGTTTTGAGGTGGCTGGAATATTGTTGAACTGTTGCAAAACCTCACACAGCCCTGCTGGGTTATGGGCAACATCGCAAATGATCAAAGGCTTTTCACTTATACAGTCAAAACGCCCCCTGAGGCCGGTTGTTTTCTTGATATAGGCCAGGGATTCCATTGCGCCCGTCAGACTTAGCTTAAAACCTTGTATGGCCAATAATTCTACACAGGTAAGGATCGTTTTGATATTGTGCTGCTGGTAATTGCCTAGCAGGTCGGTCTTTAGGTCGGTCATCTCCATGGTGGCATTATTCACCGCCTTAAAATATTGGTATCGGGCATCCTGTTTCACCCTCACCATTCCCCATAGCGACTGCGCATAATAGAGTGGGGCATGGTTGTGAACCGATTTTTCAAAAAAAGTCCTTTCGGTTTCATCATCCTGTTCGCCTATCACTACAGGTACATTAGGCTTGATGATTCCCGCCTTTTCTGAGGCGATTTGTGCAAGGGTATTGCCCAGTAAATCCTTATGGTCGTAGCTGATATTGGTGATTACCGAGAGTAGGGGAGTAATGATATTGGTACTATCCAGCCTACCTCCCAATCCCGTTTCAATAACGGCTATATCTACTTCCATATCAGCAAAATATGCAAAGGCCATTGCCACTGTTATTTCGAAAAAGGAAGGTTGTATTTCTTCTATTTGTGGTTTTATTTTTTCTACAAAATCCACCACCCATTCTTTGGCTATGGGCTCACCACCTATCCTTATTCTTTCCCTGAAGTCGATAAGATGGGGTGATGTGTAGAGGCCGGTTTTGTAACCTGCATCTTGCAATACTGCGGCAAGGCCATGGCTGGTACTGCCCTTACCATTGGTGCCTGCTATATGTATCGAATTGAATTTGTCCTGCGGATTATCAAGTGCGGCGCAGAGTTTCAGCGTATTAGTCAGGTCGGGTTTGAGGGCGGCTTTGCCTATGCGGGAGAACATGGGCAGGCGCTCAAATAAATAATCTAAAGTTTGCTGGTAAAGACTTGTGGACATACTGCTATTGCCTTGTTTTGAAAACAATGGTTACATCGCCAAACTGCTGTGGCTCGGTACCATCGCTTTTACTGAATTTCGACTGGTTCAGTTTTTCAAGGGCTATTCTTGTTAGTTGTGCATTCGACGAGCTTTTTACTCGTTTGTCAATAATATTACCGTTCCTGTCTACCGTAACATGTATCACCACCTTGCCACCTTCCCTGAATTCTGCTTCAAATTTCTCAGGGCTTATTTTGCGACCTGTGAGTGTATGGCCTATACCGCCTGAACCATTGCCTGGTGTGCCAATATAGTTGCTTGCACCTGGTGTGCCACCTGCCACGCCCTGGTCGCCGGGGCCATTGGTGATGCCTTCGCTGGTGCCTTTTGAGTTTTGTGTAGCCTTATTACCTCCCGGGCCTGCATCGCCACCATAAGTATATTTAGGCTTTTCGGGCTTGGGTGGCTTTTCTTTGATAACCTCCTGTGGTTTTCCGGGCTTTTTAGTAGGTTCAGAAACCGATGGGGCATTGGCATCATTGGTTTCCATCATGTTTTTAGGAACATTACTAGCAGTAGGTGTGTTTTTATAAACCACACTTGCCTGGTAAGCCCCTGGGTCATTGGGGGACATGGGTTGGTCGGTGCCACTTCCATTATCCGAACTACCCAGATTTACCTCAAGGCCATTTTCAATTTGTGGCACTTTAGGCTCAATAGTATACCTGATGAGGAAAAATAATAGGAACAACAGTGCATGAATACCCACAGTCCATGCAAGGGCTTTATTATTGATTAACGGCTTTTGCTGTTGTAAGGCAATCATTTCTATGATAAAGATAGGTGAAAAACTAAAATGGTGTAGTTAAAAAAAGCTGAAAACTATTTATAGTTCTTGTAATAGGAATTTACATGGGTTAGGGTGGTAGTATAAATTGGATTAATCAATTTGGATAAAAGGGGATTGTGTAGATCTGGATCCGTTTGTAGGCAAATGCTTTGCCTGGATTGAATTCCATTTATTTAAAGAATAGATATAGATGCGTTTCTTAAGTACTTCGTGTATTAATAGTTTGTTTGGAATTATTACAGCCCATTTCTAATCGTGGACCCACGTAAAACCTTTATTCTAAAAATTGTACGGATTAGGAACTCAAGTACTGGCCAGAAATAAAAGAAGTCAAGAACAGGGTTGACGAAATTGGTAATGCTGCAATAGTTACCTACATAAGGGGCTTTGTGGTGAAGCCCATGGTTTCTGCGGGTAATAAGGATTTTATTGCGGTGTAGCCAGGTAACAAACTTTCCATTTTCTTTGTCAGTCTGGTGGGCCCATTTATGTGTTATATTTCCTTGCGCAGCTATAATTATGCTCAACACAGTATAAAAATTGAAAATTGAAAAACATAATGTAAGGCCTATCAGCAGTAATCCTATAATGTAGGACGTTTCAACTGTTGCCCAATAATTATTTTTCACAATATTTCTAGGCGACAGATGGTGCTCCAGATTGGGTACAATAACAGATTTACCCAGGTATTTCCAGTTTGGGTTGCCATATGCATCCTCCAGCCAGTGTACTATACCTGTAAGCAAATCAGCGAAACAAATTGCTAAAAGCAAATAGACCATATGATGGGATATATGGTACCATGCCATTATTGTGTAGGTAACAATTAGGGCTAGTAATATAATAGTGGACCAGTTTTTCATAAATACCAATACTTTTTAAATTTATTGGGACAAACTTAAATCTCGGGTCATCCAAATCAATTGACAATTGTCAAAATCGTAATGCATTACCAAAAGACCACAATTTTTCTTGAACCAGGATTAAGCTGATTTTTGAGGACTATGATTTTTTCTGTACAGATCGGTAGTCCGCCCAAGAGGACATATAGATTTTACTTTATAATTTTAAAACAAATCTGTTGTCCGCCGTGACGGACAATGCCCCAATTTATGAAAATTATCATTTTTCGGTTTGGGGCAATTGTATCGTTGTAAGTGATTGCTTGTTAATTATATATGTGTTTTCATATTTTATCATTGTTGCCCCAAAATGCCCCAATGTTACCACGGTTTTTACTTCTCTCTTGCCCACTTCCTGAATGCCCATGCCCTGGAACAAAGAGTGAATTGCCGCTATAGGACTTTTGAACTTTTGTTTTATTGGGCTTTTGGAGGGCAGGGGATTAAGGCGCAAATGTTGAATAAATTATTTATATGAGGATGGGCTTTAGGAAAATGTGGAAAGATTGGTGGGGTATATGGGCAGCTATCTGGAAGGAGTGCAAGGTTTGAAGCCTTTTGAGTAGCTACCCCTGTTTTAGCACACTGAACGTGTGCGATTTTTAGGGGAATGAGGGAGATTAGGTGCTATTGGGCTGCGATGGTTAATGGGCTTTTGTACTGCGAATGCCTGTCGCAGACAGGATGATTTAGGTAGACACAAGTGATCCTCCTGGACACTTGCGCCAGTGTTCGGCGTAGAGAGTCTCCGCCGAACAACATGGGGGGACTTTGCCTACATAGTACAGTTCTGGCTGCTTGTACTTTCTATATAGCATATTTTGAGGCTACTTCACCCGCAGAGAAAGCAGGTTCCCTGTGACACGAGTGGGGGATGGTCGCTTTATGATGGAAGAGCCCAATAGCATTCCCTCACCTGAATGGTGCCACCGCCACTACTGCCCAATAGAGGGAAAAAAGCCGGGACAACAATACCTTTTTTAATTACTTTTGTTATTCCATAATTACCCCGATAGATTTGATTACCTGTAGGCTGAATACAGGTATCGGGAAAAAGTATTTAAATCTATTTTAAAATCGGGGTGCCAAATTTCATTTTTTTCATATTATTTACCTATCTTCGCACACTCAAAAAGTGTTTATTAAAAAATTTGATGCAAATGTCTCATTTTACTGCTGAAAAAAAGGCCAATATTTTTAAAACTTACGGTGGATCAGAAACCAACACGGGCTCCATCGAAGCACAGATAGCTATGCTCACAGAGCGTATCAATCATATCTCCGCTCACCTGAAGAGTAACAAAAAAGACTTCTCTAGTAACCGCGGACTAATGGCGATGGTAGGTCGTCGTAAACGTTTATTAATTTATCTCAGTCACAGCAACCTTACCTCTTATCGTTCGCTTATTGAAAAGCTTGGTTTACGCAAATAAGTGTTGACCCTCAGCTATTCCCAACTGTTTCGGTTGGGAATATTTTTTTTAATCCGTACTTCATTCCGGTTTTTACTTGATTTTATTCAGGTTTTGACTAACCAAAAGTTAATAATACCCATTATTTAACCTAAGGCTAAAGCACTTTGTTGTGTTTTGTGGAGTAAGGGTATTACTTTTAAACTGCCGGTACGATTACCGGCACTTAGTTTACAATTAAATATTTGATGTATGATTCCAAATCCCATATCCGTATCGCTGCAAATGGCGGATGGACGTGAACTGTCCATAGAAACGGGCAAAATGGCCCGTCAGGCCGATGGCGCAGTTGTTGTGCGCATGGGCGATTGTATGATTTTGGCTACCGTGGTAGCTACAAATGAGCCTAAACCAGGCCAATCTTTTTTTCCGCTGACTGTTGACTACCAGGAGAAATTCGCTTCTGCCGGCCGTATCCCGGGTTCTTTCTTCAAACGTGAAGCAAGGCTTAATGATTACGAAATACTCACTTCACGTCTTATAGACCGTGCTTTGAGGCCTTTGTTCCCAGATGATTATTATTGCGAAGTGCAGGTACTGGTTACCCTCATTTCGAGCGATGCTGAAGTAATGCCCGATGCCCTGGCTTGCCTGGCTGCATCTGCTGCGCTTGCAGTATCTGATGTGCCTGTTCAGGAAGTGATTTCTGAAGTGCGTGTTTGCCGTATCAATGGCGAATATATTGTGAACCCTACCCGTAGCCAAATCAAGGATGCTGACCTCAATATTATTGTGGCTGCCACCGAGAAGAACATCATGATGGTGGAAGGTGAAGGTAAGGAGTGTGATGAGGCTGGCTTGATTACTGCTATTGAAGTGGCTCATGCTGCTATCAAAACACAGGTGAAATTACAGCACGACCTTCGTGAAAAAGTAGGTATCACTGCTAAAAGGGAATACAAAAAACCTTATACTAATCCTGAGCTTGAAGCAAAAATTGCTGAATACGGTACCCAGAAAATATATGAAGTAGCTAAGGGCGCTCTTGGTAAGCATGAGCGTGGCGATGCCTTCAAGAAAATTAAGGAAGAATTTAAGACTGCATTCGAAGCTACTGAGCATAAGGATGAAGATATGCCATTGATAGGCACTTATTTCCACGACCTTGAAAAGAAGGTAATCAGGGAAATGATGCTTAACGAAAAAGTTCGTTTAGATGGCCGTACACTAGAAGTAGTTCGTCCACTTACAATGGAAGCAGGTTTGTTGCCTTCGCCACATGGCTGTTCCCTGTTTACACGTGGTGAAACACAGTCATTAACTACCGTTACCCTAGGTACTGTAGATGATGAATTGTTGCTGGAAACTGCTGCTACATCAGACTATATGAAATTCATGCTTCATTATAATTTCCCTCCGTTCTCTACGGGCGAAGTTAAAATGATGAGGGGCCAAAGCCGCCGTGAGGTGGGCCATGGTAACCTGGCTATGAGGTCGTTGAAACAAATGCTGCCGGCCGAGTATCCTTATACTGTGCGTGTAGTATCTGATATCCTTGAGTCGAATGGTTCTTCTTCAATGGCTACTGTATGTGCCGGATCTCTGGCATTGATGGATGCTGGTGTTCCTTTCCCAAAGCACGTGAGTGGTGTGGCAATGGGCCTGATATCTGAAGGTGGCAAATTCGCAGTATTGACCGATATCCTTGGTGATGAAGACCACCTTGGTGATATGGACTTTAAGGTAACTGGTACCCGTGATGGTATCTGTGGTATACAGATGGATATTAAGTGCGATGGTTTGAGCATGGAAATCATGTACCAGGCATTGGAGCAGGCTAAACGTGGCCGCTTACACATTCTTGATGCTATGTATAATTGCATCCCAGAACCACGTGCTGACCTGAAGCCACATGCGCCAAGGATTGTACAACTGAACATAGATCGTGAATTTATAGGTGCTGTGATAGGCCCGGGTGGTAAAATCATCCAGGAAATACAGCGCGAAACAGGTGCTAAAATCAATATTGAAGAAGTTGGCCAGGAAGGTGTCATTAAGATATTCTCTGCCAATAAGGAAAGTATTGATAAGGCCCTTACCTGGATTCGTAGCATAGTAGCTATACCAGAAATTGGTGCTACTTACGAGGGTACTGTGAAGAGCATTATGCCTTTCGGTGCGTTTGTAGAGTTCATGCCGGGTAAGCAAGGTTTATTGCACATTTCAGAAGTAAGCTGGAAGCGCCTTGAATCTTTGGATGGTGTATTGAAAGAAGGTGATAAGATCAAGATCCAGTTGGTGGGTACTGATCCTAAAACTGGAAAACTGCGCCTGAGCCGCAAGGTATTGATGCCTAAACCAGATGGCTATGTAGAGCCTGAAAAGCGTGAGCGCCGTGAAGGTGGTGATGACCGCAGAGGTGGAGATGACCGCCGTGGTGGTGGTGACCGTGACCGCCGTGGCGGTGGTGGTAACGACCGCAGGGATGGTGGCAACCGCAATGGTGGTGGCGGAAATCGCAACGACCGTCCAAATGGTGGTGGTAACCAAAACAGGGATAACAAACCTGCTGAACCAAAGAATGAATCGAATGATGATGCAGATTTGTTGTTTTAATTACAACTTTTGCCTTACATAAAACTAGAAAGCCTGTCCTTGACAGGCTTTTTTAGTTTATGGGTTTGGGAAATAAATATGGGTTGCTATGTTTGCAATGGCAGCCGCGAGAGGCTACCTATTTTGACGTGAAATTGTGGCCTCGCCAAAAAAGGTCTTTATCTACTTAGATATTTTACAAGTAATTAAAAATAATTTGTTAAAGGACGAAGCTTTTCGCTTCGTCCTTTAAATTTAGGTAGGACACATCCATCCGGAACAACGTGGGTGAGGCGGGTTGTATCCGTATCAATTACGCATATTAGAAAATTAAAATTCGTAATTCATATATATTGCCATCATTAGGTAGAGACGGATTGAATCCGTCTCAATTGCGCATGTCAGGAAATGAAAATCCGGAATTCTTATATTTATTGCCATCATTTCTGGAGACGGATTCAATCCGTCTCTACCGTGACGACACCACTCATATCCAGGTATTATACTAACTATCCAGCATTACTCAATATCTTAATCCCAAAAATTGACTCGTCCCGTAATGTTTAAGCGTCAGTTAGACTAGTGGGGTGGTACTCTATTGGGCTGGGGTGGTTGTTGGGCTTTGGTTCTATGTATACCTGTCGCAGACAGGAGGATTTAGGTAGACACAAGGGGTCCTGCGGAACTTGCGCCAGTGGATATTCTTTTATATTGCCATCATTACGTAGAGACGGATTGAATCCGTCTCAATTGCGCAGGTCAGGAAATGAAAATCCGGAATTCATATCTATTACCTTCATTTCCGGAGACGGATTCAATCCGTCTCTACCGTGACGACACCTCTCATATCCAGGTATTATACTAACTATCCCGCATTGCTCAATATCCTAATCCCAAAAATTGACACGTCCCGCAATGTTTAAGCGTCACTTAGACTAGTGGGTTGGTACGCTTTTGGGCTGGGGTGGTTATTGGGCTTTGGTTCTATGAATGCCTGTCACAGACAGGTTGATTTAGGTAGACACAAGTGATCCTGCGGAACACTTGCGCCAGTGGGGTTTGGTAAAGGGGAAGCACTCCGCTAGGAGTAGCCCGCTTTGTAGCC
>CANGSR010000157.1 GCA_947456055.1 Chitinophagaceae bacterium | reverse complement strand
TTTTCTTTCTCTTCTAAATGGAAAGTAAGTTCTTTAGTTACGGCTTGAAGTTTCTTGTCTCTCATTTGCCTTTTTAATTACAAACAAGGTAATAGATAATAGCATGCTTATTCATGACCAAGCCATATATATTCGCCCTTCATGTATCTGCGTAGGTAAGTGTTGAATGAAATGTAAAATCAATTATGCTTATTAATGAGTTGGAAGGGAGAATAGTGCACGATTTTTGAAAGATTAGATAATATGATTTTCATTGAAAATTTAGGATTGTTGAGGTTTGGTGGTGTAAGCTATGGTTTACATTGAATGCCCTGTCCAATAAGTGATCATGATAATAAATCCAAAATGATGACAGGTACATAATCCTAGCATGGTTTATCAGTATATATATGTATATTTAACTACTATGACATAACTATAAAAATTGTTTGCATTACTGGACCTGCAATAGCCTTGCCAGTATATCCCATAGCCAGGTGCGAAAATAGTGCCCCTGTCATCAGGAAAAAGAAACCTGCATAGGCCCATTCTTTAGCCAATGTAAATCGTGGTACTAAAACAGTAATGACACCCAGTATTTTCCAAACCCCAAGTATGGTTAAAAGGTAAGTGGGATAACCAAGATGGGTGAGTATCTCCATAATTTCTTTGGCTCTAAGCAATTGCATAATACCACTTGATGCCATGCCGAAGGTAAATAATGCTGTAAATATCCAGTAGATAATTAGTTTTCTCTTTTCCATTTTGTTTGTGTTTTACTTATTTGAAATATTTATAACATATTTAGTAGTTTCGGCATTCACAATCAATCATTCACAATTAACCACTAACCATTAATTATTAATCATTAATCATTCTCCATTAATAATTAATCATCAATCCCCTTACCATCCAATATCTGGGGTATGTATTTCTCAATCCTGGCAATTCTGGTTTTAGCTTGCTTGGGTTGGGAAAAACTAAACAGATAGCCTCTCTGCCTGCCGGGTGTCAATGCTTCGAAAGCCCTTTTAAGGTCATGATTTTCATCTAATTTAGATTGGAATTCCTCCGGAAATTTATATTCTTCAGTCTTTTTTAATTCTACTTTCAACCCTGCTTTTTCAACCCCTATAGCTTCAAAAATATAGGACTTAATTACGGGTTCCAGTTCTACAATTTCCCCTAGATTAGTAAATCTTATCTGTCGGGCCGATTGTACATTTTCGGTTTGCTGTATCAAAATACCATTGGTATCATTTATCAAAGCTCCTTTCATAAACAGGAGAGCACAGTATTCTTTGAAACCATGTATAAGTACAACATTGGTATCTTTATAAGTATAGCATGGGCAACCCCATTTCAGGTCTTCAGCCAATTGGGTTTCCAAAACAATTGTTCTCAATTTTTCATATTCAGCCTTCCATTTGGAGTCTTTATTGAAGAAAAAGTCAGTCTTTGGGTTCTTTATACTCATAGTAAGTGCATTTTATTTTAATTTATTGAGAATGTCTTGTATACGGTTATGAGCCCAATTAATGCCCTGGGCAAAGGGTAGTTTAAGTAATTGGTCCCTTTGGTCTACTGATTCATAAATTACATGCATCACCAATTTGCTCTTGTCATCACCCAGTTTTTGAAATTCCAGCACTTCCAATTGAACACCATATGGCTTATCTTCCATTTCAAATGTTCGGGATATTTTCTGGTTTGGTTGTAAATCATGGATTACACCGCAAAAACTAATGACGTTCCCCTTATTATCAGGCGTTTCAAATTGGTAAGCCCCTTGCTTTTTGCTTTCCAGTTTTATTACTTTAGTTCCCATCCATTGCTCTACAATGTCGGCTTCTATATAGGCTCTAAAAAGTAATTCTACGGGTAGATCAAATTCTCTAGTAATTATTAGGTCTTGTTGGCCATCTTTGGCATTGACTTTTGTTTTCAGTTCCATCTATTCAACATTTTTATATTTTTTCATAATTGTTTCCAGTTTATCAAATCTTTCTTCCCACATTTGGCGGAAGGGTTCTATAAAGTCGGCTACTTCTTTCATGCTTTTGGCATTTAAGTGGTAATAAATCTCTCTTCCATTGTGTTCCTGATTTAGTAATTCGCACTCAGTAAGTACAAGCAGGTGCTTTGAAATTGTAGGTCTGGCTGTAGTAAATTTTGCAGCAATAGCTCCTGCTGTCATTGACTGTGGGGCTACCAATAATAATATTGCCCTGCGGGTAGGGTCGGCTATTGCCTGAAAAACGTCTCTCCTCAAATTCATTATGTAGCTATTTGGCTACAAATTTAGAGGTTTTATTGATTTGTCCAAATATTTTTTGTTTGGGTAGCTATTTTTCCAAAAGTCCTGCTGATAATTAGTGAAATGAGGATGTTTAGTAAAATTGTATAAAAATCAGCTTTTTAAAAGCATTTAAATCTCCTTCCCATTCTGTGATCCATTTACTATTGGTATGTAGAATATCTGTTTTTTTATTTTAGTTTTTATAGAAATTTCGCATTTGATTATTGGTATTCCCCAAAAACTTTTGACATAACAGATTGAAGAAAAACTATATAAAAAATTAAGAAAATAAATATATTAATTTGTGTTGGTAATGTCAAACACGTTGCCTAATTTAGCAATTGATAGGGTTTATAGGGGCTGACCTGTTCTCAGGTTGGCTTTTTTATTTTAGCTAAGTCAAGTTTTTTTTCTAAGTTCCAACTATTCATTTCTTCTATTCACATTTCCCGTTTTTTATCCACATTCACCTTTTCGCAGCCTGTAATTACAGATTACAAGGTTAAATTTGCATTATGCAGAATTATTTAGCGGGATTGAATGAGCAGCAACGTATAGCTGTAGAGCATAGGGAAGGTCCATTGATGATAGTAGCGGGTGCGGGTAGTGGTAAAACAAAGGTATTGACCACCCGAATTGCACACCTGATGAAAAATGGGGTAGACGCATTTAATATCCTTGCCCTTACTTTTACTAATAAGGCCGCTGCTGAAATGAAAGAAAGGGTGGAGAAGGCCCTTGGTAATAATGAAGCAAGAAACCTGTTTATAGGTACTTTCCACTCTGTATTTGCACGTATCCTGCGTAGTGAAGCCACCAAATTGGGTTACCCAAGCAATTTTACTATTTATGATACTGATGATGCCAAAGCCATCATCAAGAGTATAGTTAATGACCTGAATCTGGATGATAAGCATTACAAGCCTGCATTTGTATATAATAGGATAAGTGCGGCTAAGAACAACCTGATTGACTACGTAATGTATAAGCAGGATAGCCAAATTCAGTTGGAGGATGCCAGAACCAGCAGACCACAAATAGCCGAAATTTACGAATATTATACCAAGCGTTGTTTTAAAAACGGGGCAATGGATTTTGATGACCTGCTTTTTAAAATGTACCAATTATTGACTCATTTTCCTGATGCTTTGGCCAAATACCAGGGCCGTTTCCATTATATTATGATTGATGAGTATCAGGATACTAATATTGCCCAGTACCAGATTATAAAGATGCTGGGTGCAAGGAATGAGAATATTTGCGTGGTTGGTGATGATGCACAAAGTATCTATTCTTTCCGTGGGGCTACCGTACAGAATATACTGCAATTCCAGGATGATTATGAGGATGTAAAGGTGGTGAAACTGGAACAGAACTATCGAAGCACTAAAACCATTATCAATGTTGCTAACCAGATTATCAGCAATAATAAACACCAGATTCCTAAAGAACTCTGGACTGATAACAAGGGTGGTGAAAAAATAATTCTTGCCCGCACCCTTACCGATAATGATGAAGGTAGGTTTGTAGCAGATGCCATAAAGGAACAGCAAATGCGCAACCACTATGCCAACAAAGATTTTGCCATTCTTTACCGTACCAATTCCCAGAGCCGTTCTTTTGAAGAAAGCCTGCGCAGGATGAATATCCCCTACAAATTGGTGGGCGGTATTTCTTTCTACCAAAGGAAAGAGGTTAAGGACTTTTTAGCATATCTAAGGTTGGTTGTCAATACCCAGGACGAGGAAAACCTGAAACGTATTATCAATTACCCAGCCCGTGGAATAGGTAAGACTACGTTGGATAAGATATTGGTGAAGGCTAATGAACTGAATGTTACGGTTTGGCAGGTAATTGAGAATAGTGAACTACCTGGTATGGGTAGTAGTGCCATAGGTAATTTTGTAATGATGATTAAGAGTTTCCAGACCTTATTGGAAAAGCAAAATGCTTATGAAGTAGCCTTTGCAGTAGGTAAAAACTCAGGCCTTGTTCAGGATTTATACAATGATAAGAGCGTAGAAGGGCTTGCAAGGTATGAGAACGTTCAGGAATTACTTAACTCAATAAAAGAATTTACCGAAACGCCCGATGAAGAAGGTGAATTGGTAGATAAATCATTAGGGAGCTACTTACAGCAAATTACCCTGCTTACAGATATTGACCAGGATAAAAATGCAGATGCTGATGCTGTGAAGCTCTGTACAATACATGCTGCAAAAGGATTGGAATATCCATGTGTTTTTGTAGTAGGCATGGAGGAAAACCTTTTCCCCAGCCAGATGAGCCTGTATGACAGGGAAAGTCTGGAAGAGGAGCGCCGCCTGTTTTATGTAGCCGTAACAAGGGCAAAAGAACGACTTTGGATATCTTACGCCAATAGCCGTTACCGTTTTGGTAGCCTGGTACAAAATGATGCCAGTAGGTTTATTGAAGAAATACCCGCAGCACATATCGACCGTACCTATACAGGTGCTAGTAACCGTCCTGCGCCAGGAGGGTATAATACAATGATGAACCAATCTTTCGACAAGCTACCATCCTTACAAAAGCTTGCTGATAAATTAGCACAAAAATCAGCTCCACCTCCACCGGTCCACCAGCCTACCATTAATTTCACCGCTGATGATGCTAGTGGTATGGCAGTAGGCATGACTGTTGAACACCAGAAATTTGGATTGGGAAAAATACTAACTATTGAAGGTGGTGTAAATAATAAGATTGCAGCTATTGATTTCGGTGCAGGGCATGGTCAAAAGAAGATTATGTTGAATTTTGCCAAATTGCGGATTGTGAAATAGGCTTTTTTATTATGTTGTTTCAATCCTTACCTTTGTAATGCAAATGAAAAATCTGGTTAGGTTCGATTGGGCAATGAAGCGCCTGCTGCGCAATAAGGCAAACTTCGGGATTCTCGAAGGTTTGCTGAGTGAGCTATTAGGTGAAGATATCAAGATTGACCAAATCCTGGAAAGCGAAAGCAATAAACAAACTGGTGACAACAAGATGAACCGGGTTGATTTGTTGGTACAGGATTCAAAAGGGGAATTGATAATAATAGAAGTGCAAAGTAGCTATATACAGGACTACCTGATGCGTATGCTTTTTGGTACTTCTAAGTTAATTGTCGACTTTATGGATATGGGCATGCCCCATATCAAAATCAAGAAAATAATCTCCCTAAATATTGTTTATTTCGACCTGGGGCAGGGTAGCGATTATATTTACCATGGCACTACAAAATTTGTTGGGCTTAACAACCATGATGTCCTGAACCTGTCGAAACAAGAACAACTGGTGTATAAGACCGAGTTAATTGATAAGATTTATCCTGAATACTATATCATTAGGGTAAACAAGTTTGATAAGGTTGCAAAAAATACACTTGACGAATGGATCCAATTCCTAAAGACTGAAAAAGTGCAAGATGGTACAAAGGCAAAGGGACTTATTGAGGCAAGGGAAAAGTTGGATTTATTGAAATTGACCAGGGAAGAAAGAAGGGAATATGAGCGCGATTTATCCAATTGGCGTGATAATGAGAGTGTAATGGAATCAAACTTTACTGCCGGTGAATTAAAGGGGCTTGAAAAAGGAAAGGAGATTGGGATTGCCGAAGGAATTCAAATTGGTGAGCAAAAAAAGATTGGATTTGCCAAAGACCAAGTAAAGCAAAATGCCAAAGAAATGGCAGTAAAATGTCTGACTAAAGGAATGGATATCAATGATATATCAGATTTAACTGGTTTAAGCATTGAGGAGATAAGCAGCTTGAAATAGTACTTTATTGGGTACTTTTCTTGATTAGGTAAGCTATTAAACTGAATAACAAAATGCCAAGCAAGCCCCCAAGGCTATCGGCTACAGCATCCATAAATTCCATACTTCGACCAAGAAATTTGAATAATCCCTGGAATAATTCTATTAATGAACCAAGGACGATTGAAATCAATAGTAAACCGGAAAGTCTAGATATTTTAATATTAGGGTTGGCACTGAGCCAAAAGAATGTAAATCCACCAAACATAACTAAATGCACCCATTTGTCTATTAATGGGACATTCACTTTGGGTATTTCGTTACTAGGGGTAAAACAGCCAATAAAAATAAGCAAGGTCCAGAGTATAGCTATGAACCTTGCCTGTTTTTTATATGGGGAGTCCTCGGAAAATATCCGGAACATTATTCGTTAATGAATGCCTGATAAGCAGCCGAATCAAGAAGACCGTCTGTTTCATCCACATTGGCTATAGTCATTTTCACCATCCAGCCCTTGCCATATGGATCATCATTTACCAATTCTGGATTGCTATCAAGAGCTGCATTCTTTTCAGTTACTGTACCTGCTACTGGTAAATACAGTTCAGATGTAGCTTTTGAAGTTTCTACCGCACCAAAAATTGCTGATGCTTCTAATGTTTTGCCAACACTGTCGATATCTACATAAACGATATCGCCTAATTCATGCACCGCATGAGCTGTAATGCCTACTGTAGCATTGTTGCCTTCAATTCTTATCCACTCGTGGTCTTTGGTGTACAATAATGATTCTGGGAATTCCATCTTTTCTAAATTTTCGGTAAAAATAGGAGAAAAAATGAGAAAAGATAATGATGATGCAAAAAGGATTTGTGAATTGTTTTTTGATCCATTATTGGATTGGATTTTATTAATTTTACGCTAAAAATATCACTTTAATTAGCTGTTTTTCACACAAAAATCACCATTTTAAGAAATGACAATTTATTTCGTATAAATTAGCAGACTAAATAAGAAAATCGTTCCTTAGCAAATTGTATTTGAGAGAAATCTAGAAATAGTTTATAGTGAAGGTGCTATTGCCTCGTTAAGTATAATAATCAATATTCATATGCTGAAACCATATTTTATTATTTTCCTGGCTTCGATATTAATTACAGTAATATGCTATTTATATGATTTTGACCTGAATACAAATTCAGTATCTCATGTTATTTTGGTTGGTTCAATACTTACCCTTATATTTTTCTCAGTTTTATCACTGGTATATTTTACAATTACCAGACCATCCATGAAGTTTGTGAAAAAAAGCATGAGGAAAAAACGCAGGTAATTATTGGCTTATAGCCTTTCAAATATTCCTGCGATTCCTTGGCCGCCTCCAATACATGCGGTTACTATGCCGTACTTTTTATCCAGTCTTTTCAGGTCATTAAGCAATTGAATAGTTAATTTGGCTCCAGTACATCCCAAAGGGTGCCCGAGCGAAATAGCTCCACCATTAATATTGAGTTTGCTTGTATCAAGGCCCAATTCTCTTATTACAGCAAGCGATTGTGAAGCAAATGCCTCATTCAATTCTATCAGGTCAATATCATCAATATTCATTCCAGCTTGTTTCAGCACCTTAGGAATAGCTTTCACTGGCCCTATACCCATTATTCTTGGGTCAACTCCGGCAGCTGCGCAATTTACTAATCGGCCCATAGGTTTTAGCCCCAACTGATTCATCAGCCTTTCGCTCATTACAATGGTAAATGCAGCCCCATCTGATGTTTGAGAAGAATTACCTGCAGTAACCGAACCTCCCATGGCAAAAACAGCAGGCAACTTGCCCAATGCAGCTAGATTTGTATCCGCCCTAGGCCCTTCATCGGTATCTATAATTGTTTCCCTTTCGGCCCTTTTTTCTTTTTCATTTAGGTATACTTCCTTTACTTTAATAGGTAATATTCCTCCTTTAAAATGCCCTTCTGCAATAGCTTTAATAGCTTTTTGATGAGATCCGAAGGCAAATGCATCCTGGTCTTCTCTCGAAATTTTATATTGTTTGGCTACCTCTTCAGCAGTAAGCCCCATGCTTAGGTAATAATCACCATTTTCTTTGGCGTACTCAAAGTTGGGCATAGTGCGCCAACCCGCAGTAGGTACCAGGCTCATACTTTCAGTGCCACCGGCAATGATGCATTCAGCCATGCCCATTTGTATTTTTGCTGTTGCGATAGAAATTGCCTCAAGGCCTGAACCGCAATATCTGTTTAGGGTAAAACCAGCGGCAGTTTCCCCGATGGCTTTATTAGCTATTATTCTACCAATCTGAAGCCCTTGTTCGGCCTCTGGTACAGCATTTCCTACTATTACATCATCTATAAGTAATGGATCTAACTGTGGTATACTAGCCATCAGTCCTTTAATAACCTCAACTGCTAGGTCATCGGGCCTGAAAAAACGAAAACCACCACGCTTTGATTTGGTAACTGCTGTGCGATAACCCGCTACTATATATGCTGATTTCATTTTTTATTATTCTTGGTTCAATTAAATGAGTGGTTTAAGTTGATAGGAAAATGCATTTCCAGAAATATTTGTGCGGTTTGGGAAATCTACTTTCACTTAAATCCACGATATAAAGTTAACAATAGTTGGGCTAATCAGGCAAATTAAATTCCTTGATGGTAATGGTCATTTACTCAGGTTTACTTTAAGCTAATTCGGGAAAATATGGTTAAATAAAGGATAATATTCTCTTATTGTGGATATGCACCTAAACATTAGGAACGTAATCTTTATCTTTACTCATACAAAAACAGAAAACAATTTGGCTAGGATTTTCTTATTAACGTGCTTAAGTGTTTTGTTCAGTTTAAGTGTAATTGCCCAAAAAACTGTCTTACTTGCATTAGCTTCAAATAATATTGAGTATAAACCTAAGGGTTTTTATATTGATAAGGTTGTCGATGAACGCTTGGTAAAAACAACAATGGGGGAGAAGGTGAAGGGTAGCAATAGAGACCTATTTGATTTTGAAGGCCATGCCCAAAAATATCTTGCCGCAGTTTTAGAAACAACAATCTCAAAAGATAAAAGTAAGCAATCTATTGAATTACACCTAATTGAGAGTACTATCTCAAGTAAATTTAAGAATGGGTTATGGATAACTAATGTTGCTATTACTTTTGGTATTTATATTGATGGTCAAAAACTTGTAGATTATACTGGTACTGGTAAAAGTGAATCGAATGAAGAACCCGAAAAGTATATTGGGCAATTTATTGCTAAGACTATTTCCCATGACCTGAAAACGTTTGATGATTGGTGGGCAATTAATAAATCTAAAATACCCACCTCTGATAAGGTAAAAGTAAATGTAGTTCTAAGCACCAAAAGCGATAAACAGGAGTGTATCCCCTATATTGCTAACCAACCATTAAAGATTGATGATTTTAAAGGTGTGCCTCAGGGCAATGGCCCCGAAATGGCTATAACTGCAAGTGGTATTGGGTTAAGGTATAATTCCGTTACCACAGATGGTCAAATAGTACTGGATATTGTTATTTCGCCCACTTTCAATAAAAACTTTTCATGGTTTAAGGAGGCAGGAAAGAATCCGAAAGTATTGGCACACGAACAGGTGCATTTTGATATTACGGCCTTAAAGGCATGCGAATTTGTCAATGCTTTACGAAAAAATAACTTTACTAAAGCCGATTACACCAAAGATTTGGAAAAATTACAGAAACAATTTGAAGATGAAACCAAAGATATGGAAAATCGTTATGACAATGAAACTAGCCATGGCACAATTATTGCTAAACAATTAGAATGGGAGAAGGATATTAAAGGTATGCTAGAGAGATGTGGTTGTTATAAATGATTAAATGAATGACGACAATTAAGTTGGGTTTGCTACATACATGTAAACAATTACTTAATTTCTTTTAATGCTGTGCAGACATAAAAATCGTTAGTTTTACCAAAACATATTTTAGGATTAAGATTTATAGTACTAACCTGAAGATTGAATATATTTGATGATTATTATGAGGCAATTGAAGTTTATAATAGCAGTTATTATGTTAGTTGCACTTTTTGGGTGCAATACAACCTACCATATAACTACCCAAAGCTTATTGCAACAACTAGCTTCATCTAAAAAAGACAGTAAAGATTCTCTAAGTTTAGTATCACCATACCAATTCTATCCCGGCAGTGTAGAGGGGCGTTCACTCAAAGAGATAAAATGTGTTGATAAGGATGGCGAAACCTGCCTTTTGGGAATTACAAAGCGCACTAGCATCATCCTAACTGCAGGTGATGGTAGCAGGAAATCTGTTTATTTTAATACTTTACTTGTACAGGATAGCCTAATGGGTGGTAGTAGAAACCATGTATTCAGGACAAAAAGTAAGCCAGTGAAAATTTCGGATGTTGCAAATATTGATATAGAGAGGTAAGTATAACTATTTTAGTAATTGTTCTAGTTCTTTCCGATTACAAAAACAAAAGGCAGACGGATATTCTCTTTTAAAGCAATTTTAACCCTTACCGGGTTGGTAATAACCGCATATTTCTGAATATCAATTACCTCTAGCGAAGATAAATAAGTTCTATTTAAGGCTGTATATTTATTGAAAGATATCAGGAATAGAGCCGATTGCGGGTCAGTAGCCATTACATTCTGTTCGAATTGCAACCACACTTTATTTTTCTTCCACATATAAGTAATATTTAGGGTTCAATTAATATTGCTTAATTAGGTATTCTATCGACTTGAAATTATCTATATCGTCTGGATGGCTTATAAACATTGTTCAAATCGGTACCACAACC
>CANGSR010000156.1 GCA_947456055.1 Chitinophagaceae bacterium | reverse complement strand
ATCAGGCAATTTGGTAGGGTAGAAGATACTACAGGTGCGAACTTTTATTTCTATCCGAGCCTGGCTGTAAACGCTCATGGTGATGCAGTATTAGGCTATTGCCAATCCTCACACGGTATGTTTGCAAGTGCGGCTTATTCTATTCATGCTCTTACCGATCCTACTGATACTATGGAGTCTTCGAATTTGTATAAACCCGGACTTGGCTATTACAATATTACAACTATGACTGATCCCCGTAATAGATGGGGTGACTTTACAGGAATGGCGGTTGACCCGGTTGATGGCTCGTTTTGGAATTTCGGCCTATTTGCTGATACGGTCAACAAGTGGGGCACAGTGGTGGCACATATCATCGTCCCTCCTTCGGCCGACTTGTATTCTAAAGATGTAATTGCCGATAATGGTACAGAACCCAACCCGTCTCTGCAACCAATGTACCAGAGTGAGGATATATGGTTGCGTCAATCTGAGGACCTGACCCATACTTTCGCCCATATTACCGAGCCTGCCAGGCACCCCGGCAATAACTATGTGTATGTTGCAGTGCATAACCGTGGAAATGCAGCAAGTTCTGGCACAGAGCACCTTACTCTTTACTGGGCAAAGGCAGGATCTGCCTTAAGTTGGCCCATGTCGTGGAATGGAGGCTCCTTTTTTGATCCAGGTCATACCATGTTAATGGGGGCACCAATTGGTACCCAAACAATTCCTGCAATACCGGCAGGCGATTCTGCCATTTTAGTATTCCCCTGGGTGGTGTCCGATCCTGCTATTTATACATTACCCATATTCACAGGTGATTTAAACCACTTTTGTTTATTATCCAGAATTACTTTAGGTGATGTGGCACCATATGGAATGACATTTCCTGAAACTTCAGACCTGTACCAGAATGTGCAATACAATAACAACATTGTTTGGAAGAATATCGAAGTGTTTGAAGTTGGAACCCATGGCCTAATGGCATCTGCCAGCGCTATAGTAGGAAACCTCACAGATGCTAAAATGAAGGTGAAATTTAGGTTTAATACGGTTGATGCAAATGGGGCGGAAGGTTTTCTTGCTAAAGGGAAACTAGTAGTTACCGCAAAAGGAAAGCTTATTGATTATTTTAAGCAAAACCGGATATCGGGTAATGGGATAAAGGAAACTGGCCAGGGGACATTTGAAGTCACTAAAGATGGGGCTGAATTAGATAATATATATCTGGAACCCAAGGAAATGGGGGCATTCGAAATGAAGTTTGTACCTAATAATGCCAATGATTCATTAAAGGGATTTGCTATAAATTTCACCCAGATTGAAGATTTAAACGGAACTGACCACATAATAGGAGGACAAACTTTTGTATTTGGGCAGGTTAAAGGGTTCGGGACATCAATGGCCGGTACCACCGATGGTGCAAATTCAAAATGGCATTGGTGGTACATAATCCTGATTCTAGCTGGATTATTAATTTTATTAAATGCTATGCGCAGGAAAAAATAGGGTTTTATGAGTTTGTAATTTAATGGTTAATTATAAAAAACAGGGTATGTAAATAAATGATAGGTCTGTCTTGGGTGAATACGTAAGTTGGCTTTGTGGCATTTTTCATCGTTGCCACCCTTCTATTATGTAGTTTTTAGATAGTAGTTTCCGCCAGGCATCACCATTTTCTGGCTTATACCATACTTCAAACCGGGCAGCATAGGGTTTGCCCCAGTCGCCTTCGTAAATAGTGAAATCAGAAGTGGTTCCAAATTTTTGGATGCTGTCAGTAATATTTACCACTATTATAGAACTGTGTTTGGGGAGGTACTCTACCGATAGGGGGTGTTCGTGTGTTATTTCAAATGCTTTCAGGTATATGGTTCCTTTGGGTATTTTACCTACCCAAATGTCATATTGGTAAAGTCCGGGTTGGGAGGAATTATATAGTTGGAAATCTGGATGCGATTTTGAAATTGACAGTATACTATCTGGTCGTTCCTTATCTATGGTTAGGTATATTGGTTCATCAATTGGGATATTAGTCGGGATTTTTAGATTGTTGGCAAATTGATCACCATTATATGGATCGAAGTAGGGTAGGATTAAAGAACTAAAATAAATACATGATGCAGGTATTATTAGTATACCGAAGGTGAGCGTGCTTTTGAGCCATCTTCCTTTCCTGATTTGGTATATTAGGGAACCAAATAAAATCAGAAGTCCAAGACCAAATAGGATATTGCAAAATATGTTGAAAATATCACCACCTTTGAAGTGGCAGAGTATCAATAAACCTGTAACCAATAGGTAGAATAGCACAGGTCGCCACCATTTATCGAAAAAGAAAGTTGTGATTTTTTTCATTTTTAGAAAGATGTGACGTGTATGTAATTATCTGAAATTCTTAGTAGTTGAGTCGTAGATGTAAATGTAATATAACTTATGGTGAGGCAAATGATGTTGTTTTTGGATTTCTTGTCTCTTTTGTAACCATATGGCAAAACTCCCAAACTGGTTATAAGATATTTATTTATAGTGGGAATCCCAAGTCATTGCCTGATTAATTTACATATGGGTTTGTACTATCTGGTTTTATGTTGAACTGATGGAAATGAAATTCCTGGTATATATCCCCATTAAAGGTTTCACCATCCGGATCCTTCTTCTGCCTGTGGTATAGGATAAATGTTGAGTCATTGATTATTTTTCCATTTAAAAGGTAAGCAGGACAACCACATATAGATGGCTCCCAGTATTCAATTTTTAAACTGGTATCAGCAATATGGAAATTCCCCCAGCTCGATTTTGACTTTTTTATTTGATCCATGCTTTTAGCAAGGGTAATGATATAATCATCACAATTACTACCTGTATGCCCTGAATACATCAAGGTGCCATTGTGGTACAGAATATACATTGTAACACCAGTATCGCCTTTGTAATCTAAATGCGGGTCACCGACATAATAACCATCGGTGCGTAGTGGATTGCCAACAACAGCTGAGCGTGTACTTATAGGTGCATCATTGCAGGTAAGAAATTTCCTGCAAGATGAAACTGATACCAGAAGAACTAGAATGATCAATAGGTTTTTCATTTACAATCGGTATTAGAGGGTACTAAAATATGGGTTGAAAATGCATCACTGGTGGAACGGATTTTTATTAATTGTACAACATAAAAATAGGTAATAAAAGTATGGAATTACCGGAAAAAAAGGAGAGCGAGCCACCTTTGTTGAAAAAGCTATGGTGGCAGGAAGGGAGGAAAAGGCATGAAAGCAAGCGCATTGTTTTGCCAATGATCGTCATACTTTTGATATTCTTGTCTTCGATATACTCTGCGCAATGCTAATGATGAAAATAGAGCCAATATCGAAATTTAGCATAAAAAATAAACTACAGTTCTGCACGTATTTTTTTCAACTTTAGCCATTCTACCAGACCCGATCTGATTTCGGATTTTTGGCTATCTGATAATTTAGCTTGGATCGGTAAAGCCCAATTGGAGACACTATCATAAAATATTAAAAGGTCGTATTTCTTTGTGCCTGATATTTCATAATCAATTTCAAGAACTTTCCCATCTTCGATATAATATATGGTGCCACACCGGCCTTGCGATTTAAGGTGAAACCCATTTGACGTAATAAAACGGTTCAATTTGTCCTTTTCTCTCCTCTCTGCCACCCAGTCATTCTTTATTTTTTCAGAGATATAACTATTAAACATTGTATCGCCAACCTTCTCAATTATGTATCCGTCGGGAATAGAATGCCCTAATTCTGATTTGTTCCTCAGTATTTGTTGGGAACAATAATCGGCTAAGGAAAGCATACTTATTCCCCTAGCACAATTACTAAGGTTCATCCAGAAAGCATCAGAGAAAAAATGACCACTTTTATCGGCCAGCCCAACTAAACTTTCTAATGCGTGGCTCCAATCTTCATGTTCTATAAATTGTAAGAAATTGATGAATTGTTGTTCGTTTTTATACCTGTCAGGTATTAATTCTGCCACTTTATCTAAAGCTTCCCTTAGGGAGTTTTCCTTAAGTGGAAGTACATTGAGAGATTTATTTTTTCGTCTAAATAAATTAAATGGCCACATGCTGGTAAGTAAATATATATAGTAATGTGATTCTTATGCATAACGAAAAACTATTCAAAATACGGAGTTGCGTTTTTCATTATACTTCAAATATGCCGCTTACAATATTCAATTGTCTTCGTGTCGAGTTCGCTAAGCAAAAACTTACTTTCAACCGAATTATAAGTCTCTATTGTCCCTTTGTAATCTTTTTCTCTGAATTTATGTCTGGCTTGTTCGATTTTCTTTCGATCAATAAGAATGTAGTGTTCTCCTCGTGCTTTCTCGTTATATTCCTGAACATATTTAGCCTGCATTTTGGCGGCTTCAATTAATTTCTGGCAGTAGCCATTAAAAAAATCGTCTATTAAGAACTCGAAGTCATGCAAAATGTGTTTGAAGGCAAGTAGTTTGTCGTCTGATTGAAAATCCGGGAAAAGCTTTTGGTCGACGTGCCCCAGATGGTCGAGGTAAAACGGATGCCCAACTATATAGTTATCAAACTGATAAGCCAATTCACCGACTGAATACCGATAGCCGATTATGATACGTTTTCGTCCACTACTATAAGTTGCCACTGTAAATTGCCCTCCTGAACCTTTATCATTTTTATAATTATCTAAGGTAAAACCATATCGTTTCAAAAACGGATCTAAAATAGCAAGTCCTTCTGTCAGTTCTTTTAGCGGTTGCATTTTCGGAATTTACAAGCTGGTTTGGTTATAGCTTATATGTTATTTTATATAATTCTTCCAAAGGATTTGGTGCTACTAACCCATAATCTTTAATAACAAACTTTCGAACACCTACATAAATTATTGTAATTGACGTTGGCTGGTCGGTCTTTGAAACGGTATAGTCTGCTTTTAATTTTGTTAAATCAAAATTATTTAAAAGCTGTGAAATTCTCCTCATTTCCTCAACAGTCAACTTATAGCTAATAGGTTTAAATGCTGGATTATAATACGATTTTGTGCATTTGCTTGAGCAACTTACAAAATCAATAGATACTTCTATTGAAGGAAAGTTATCAGCCTCTACACCAAATGCGCTCAGGTTCATTTCTATTCTGGCAACTGGATCAGCAATTTGTCCTATAGGCCGGCTTTGTCCAAAGCCGATGGAGCTAAAATTTAGTAGAAGAAGTAATAGGAGGAATATGGGTTTGCGCATCTTATTGTTTGAATGCTAAAATTACAAATAAAACTGATGTAGCCGTGGTGGGATTGGTGGGCAAACATAAAGAGAGTGGACCCTCCTTTGCTGAAAAAGCTATGGTGGCTAAAAGGGGGAAATGAGAAGGGGAGCTGTTACGGTCACAATTCCTTATCAAAATTTTGTGTCCTATACGGGAAACCTACAGAATTTCAGGATCAACTGTTAAAAGGACCGAACCGCCCGGACATTATTACCGATATCTTTTAGACCTACTGCTTGACCACCTGTAAACATTATTTGACCCCAGGCGATACTGTCGCTATACTCAGTGGAACTCCAATAGGTGTTTTCGGAAAATCCACCAATTACAGCTCTGTTCAAATATAGCTTATATAATTCATCAATGCTAGGTAGGTACCAGTCTGTGTGGCCTCCTAAACTGAGGCCTCTACAAATTGAGGCGGCATAACTCCCTGCCCCCTGGCTGGCGAGTATGGCATTCGTGTTAGCAATGCCGGTGCCGATTCTCCGGCCTGTTGCAGACGTAGCGATGTAGGTTCCATTAAACCATGAAATACCGGTACTCTGATCAGTTGGGGCTACGATAATCCCATGAGGAGTTGATGAATCATAACCGAATTCGCCAGGATGTAGTACATAAGCCAGGATACCGCCACCGTACGAGGCACCAATGGCAGGTAAAGTGTCGTGTACTGGCACTATTGTTGTACTTTTCGTACTTGCTTTGGTGCAGGAATTGAAGAATACAGTTATTGCAAGTGTGGTGATAATCGCCCAAAATGAAAATTTTCCCATTAGTTGTTTTATGTATAGGATCAAAGTTAATAAATATTCGTAAATACATACGCTATGCGATTTGGGTAATTCCTGGCTTTGTGGCTTAATCAATCGGGAGCATTGAAAAGTAGTAGGGGACATCCTTTACTGAAAAAGCTTCGGCAGATGAAAGGGATTAGGAGAGCGGAGACAGTCTTTCGTTCCAAGCTCTCCATTCTTGTTTATGTGCACCAGAAGGACAAAACTTCAAAAAAGATAAGGGATTTTCTTATGAGTTATATCGAATGAATCCAGCCAAAGGATACTTATTGCCGGCGGGACCCAGACAAAGGAGACCCGCCTAGGACGGAAAATGCTTATATTTGCTAATCAGTTGTCCTAAAATGAATTTAGGTTATGAAATTATTTCTCATTGTCTCACTTCTTTGTTTTCAACTAAATATTGCATTTTCGCAAACTGTACTAACTAATGCTTCAAACGGTTATATTTCAGGTTATACTTCTTGGCTATATTATAATTGGGGGGGTAATCCAGGGTATTACCCTGCATCGTCAAATTACACCCATCCATTGGGCGAAATTTGGGATTTGCGCAATATGACAACCTATATCGGTGAGCGTTTAGATTATACAATTTGTTCGTTTGACTCTACAAAGGTGCGTACTCCTTTCGGTGAATATGCAATAAGCACTGAGGACTACATAATAGTCCCGGATGACTATACATTTACTTACAATGTTCCTGATACTTTGATGAAGTTCCCATTGCATCTTGGTGACCATTTTGCTACTTCATACTATGCAATCAATCCAATTTCAACTTCTACATATTATAGAACGGTATATGGTTCAGACACCACAGTTGTTGATGCTCATGGGAAATTGATATTACCACATGGAACCTATGATGATGTTTTAAGACTTAAAACAATTAGTAACTTTACTGATACTTGCCACTGTACTCCAGACACCATTTTTAAGACTCATAGTGTTAGGTACAGGTGGTATTCTCCAACACAAAGAGAATATCTGATGGTAATAGACACATCTTATATTCTCAATACCATTTTCAGCTCGTCGTATGAAAAAAGAATAATGTCTGGTTTTGTCCTAATGTTCCCATTAGCTGTAAACGACCTTTTAAACTTTGACGATGTAAAAATATACCCCAACCCAGCCTCTACTGATCTAACGATATCCTCGTCAGATAAGATATCCTCGGTTGCCATTACCAACCTATTAGGGCAAACCGTGTACACCTTTGAATATAACACCTCACTAGTACAGATAGAAGTAGCTGACCTACCCAAAGGCATGTACTTCCTTCGGATAAACGGTATTGAGGTCAGGAAGTTTATAAAGGAGTAACTCGTCCAGCCGTTTACTAACATGAAGATGGTACATTGGTTTCTTATAAGCTGCCACAAAAGTGGGCTGTGACAACCCTTTTCAGCCCTACTTTATTTCGCAGAATGAATATGCCTTGCGATACCCAGTGGGATAAGCAAATCCTTGTGATGTTGCCAAATGGGTTTTGGAATGGGGAAATAGAGCGGGAACGGAGGGAAATAGGAGAAAGGGAGCGGCAAGCGAAAGCAGAGCCCAGCCTTTCTCCTATATGTTCACAAGACCGATGAAACTACGAACCAGGTATTGGATTTCATTTGTAAATCTTAACCAGTTTTACCTACACTACAAATGCTTGAATGGATTACTTATTTTTCTTGTGATGGCAATTTACTAAGGTCCATGTAAAACACTTCCCATGTGTGGCCGTCGAAATCTTCAATGGTTCGCTGTTGCATAAAACCATAATCCCTCATTTCATTTGGTTCTATACCACCTGCTGAAATTGCATTGGCCATAATTTCGTTTAGGATGTCAACACTATCAACCGACAATGAGAAAATCCCGGCTATACCATTTTTTGTGTCGGCAATTGGTTTACTAGTGAAATTCTTAAACTTTTCGTGGGTCAATAGCATCACAAAAATGTGCTCACTCCAAACCATGCATTTCCCGGTTTCATCCGAAAATTGAGGATTGACGGTGAAGCCCATTTTTGAATAAAGGTTTACAGACCTTTCAAGGTCTTGTACTGCTAAGTTGATAAAAACTTGGTTTGCCATGTAGTATGATTTTGAAATAATTTGATCATTAAAGCTAATAATTATTGGAAAACTCACCCAATATTTGGTACTTTTCTTTTAATAATTGAAAAGTGGAACCATGGTTGGCAACTATTTTTATATAGATTATGTGCTACAAAGAGACAAAATTTTAAAAAATATAATATATTAATTATATTAAATATATTATTCGATATAATTTGTTAAATAATATATGCTTTTCTGAGTATTCTACGGAGTCTAAGCCATTCTACAATGTTTTATTCTGTTTATACTACCACAATGATCATCATGGTAACATTATTGGGCCTAAAAAATGCCAGAGTATAAAACCCGTTATACCTCCACTCAGACTTGCAATTACTAATGTAACCCTTTGTACTGCAGGAACGCATTTAAAGGTCAAATACAAAAACACTGTACCTGCTATTGCTTCAATAATATTGATTGTCCATGGATATATCCCTAATAAAGTACACATCTTATATTCATCCGTCAGCAGGTATGCATGCCCTTTGATCAATTGCATCGTTAAAACGCCACCGAGTTCGTAAAGTGGTTTAAACCAGACTAAGGCGGCAAAAACAATAACCCAATGCATGGTTGTTAATGGTGGTGCTTTTTTGAAGCGGCCTTGAAATAAAAGTAAAAACAATATACCAGTAGAAGCGATTAAGACTGTAACAAAAGGTCCAGCCGCATAAATGAATAGGGATCCCTTTCATAAGTAATAATTATTTGCCTCAAGCTCATCTCCCATTTTATTTACCTCGGTATATAGTTGCTGAAATCGGTCTTTTTCCTTAAAAGGCAAGTTATTGTTTATTGCTTCTTTATTTCTATTAAGTATCTGTCTGTACTCTGTAAGTACTTTGTTGTTGCCAGTATCAGTATGGGTAGAATGGGTTCTTGCGTGGCTATATCCCATGGTTCTGGCAGCAGCATAGTGCCCACATTCATGGCTAACCACAATAATCATATATATGACTAAGAAACTCAGGAAAATAATAATAAACAAACGCCTGTTATTCATTTTAACGAAGCTAAATTTTTAAAACGAAATATCATAGCGGGAGCGGAGGGAAATAGGAAAATGTTATCGAACCTGTTGAAGGGAATTTTGATGAGCTTGTGTATATATTGTTCATCTTTCGAACCATCGATTTCGCCCTAATAAAACAACTATCTTTGCACTGTATTTACCCCAATTAAAATATGTCATTAAGTAACCAGGAAAAAGCTATTAGAACAACATACTTTAGTATTGTGAGCAATGCTGGTATGGCACTCATTAAAGGGCTTACAGGTTATTTTGGAAATTCATACGCTATTATTGCGGATGCAATTGAGTCTACCGCAGATATTTTTTCATCATTATTGGTTTTATTCGGCCTGAAATACACTAACAGGCCGGCTGACAAAAACCATCCTTATGGGCATGGCCGTGCTGAGCCATTAATTACATTTCTTGTTGTGGGCTTTTTAATTGCTTCTGCAATTTTAATTGCACATGAGAGTATAAATAATATTAGAACGCCGCACGACTTGCCTAAATCCTATACCTTATTTATACTTGGCGCAATTATTATTTGGAAGGAATATTCGTTTCGACTTGTAATGAAGAAAAGTAAAGAAACAAACAGCTCTTCGCTTAAGGCAGATGCCTGGCACCACCGGAGTGATGCCGTAACATCGGTCGCAGCATTTATTGGAATCTCCGTGGCATTAATTGTGGGCAAAGGTTATGAGGCGGCTGACGACTGGGCCGCTTTATTTGCTGCCGGGTTTATTTTATATAATAGCTATTTGATATTTAGGCCGGCATTAGGGGAAATAATGGATGAGCATTTATACGATGATTTGGTAACTGAGATTAAGGCGGTTTCTGTAACTGTTCAGGGTGTAGTGGGCACGGAAAAGTGTTTCATTCGAAAGGCAGGAATGCAATACCACGTTGATTTGCATGCAATAGTTGAGGGCAGTATTACAGTAAAACAAGGTCATGAGATTGCCCATTTGCTTAAAGACACGCTTCGAAGGGAAATACCTGAATTAGGTCATGTCCTAATTCACATTGAGCCTAATTCTTAGTAAAGAATTCAGTGAATAGAAAATAAAGGTAAAAGAAACCTGCAAAATATTTGAGTGCTATTTCAAGGAAGTAAGATCAGATCGCATCATATCATAAGCTTTACTGAATTCCTCTATGTATGGTGTATGCTCACTTGATGTGATTAGTACTAGTCTGTTAAATGATATTAATGCGGCTTTCAGTAGTCTGTCATCCAATTTGCCTGTAATCTTGTATTGTCCAAATGCGGTTGCAATAATTGTATTGTCCATGCATCTTAAAAAGAACTCATCTTCAGTGAGCAGTTTCTGAATAACATCAATGTCTACAACCATGTACGTACTTTCACTTGAGTATTTAAATCCCATGGAGTCTATATATTCAAAAAGCCACTGCATGATATCATCTTTACCTTTAGTATCTCTATACCAACTCTCCAACTCTGAAAGTGCATCTGCGCCATCATCGTTGCCAAAGGGTGAAAAATCATCTACGCAATCATAGTATAAATCATGGGTAAGGTTTTTGACAAAGTTGGGATGAGAAGTTTCGGGAGCAAGTCCAACGTCGGGATCGTCGAAATAAAATTTCATGGTAAATATTTTGAACAAATGTAAGGAATAGTCTTTTTGTTGTCTTCCAAAACCAAGAAAATTCGATGAATGAATATACCTCGCTATGTGCAGTGGTGGCGCAAATCCT
>CANGSR010000155.1 GCA_947456055.1 Chitinophagaceae bacterium | reverse complement strand
GAAATCTTTAAAATTAGTTGGTGCCAAGGCAATTCAAACTCATACTCAGAAAAAAAGACTGTTAGCAAAAAAACGGCATGCATAAAATCACGTTTTTGCCCCAAACGATGTTAAATAAATATTACCAAACATTCTTTCGAATTATTATTTATTCATTATTTTTCAACATACGAACATTTTTTCAGCAAATAAATCAATTAAATAAGGCCATAGTACTATTTAGTTTATCCCGATTCATATGAATTAATTCGATTTCTAAAACAGATTCTATGATGAATGCTAGTCAAAAATTCACATCATTTTAATCAACATCTTTTATCAATTGCTTTTCAGAATCTTACAATACTATTTTTTCATCTCTTAAATTTAGAATTAAAGGCAAATAAATTTCAGTCAGTTTTTACGTGAAAAACACCCTCAAATAAGAGGGTAAAAACACCCTAAAAAAAAGTAAAAAAAAAATTTCTTTGGCAAATATTTTTAGCTATATATTTGTCTTGATATTTTTTCACACAATTTTTCACACTTAAAAAAACCAAAAAGACAATTATGGACATGCCATTTTTAGGTTCAATTCAGTATTGGGGATGTACTTTCATTCCAAAAGGCTACATGGCTTGCAATGGCCAGCTAATGGCCATAAACCAATACACGGCATTATTTGCTCTCCTCGGCACCACTTTTGGCGGAAACGGAACATCCAATTTCGCATTACCTAATCTTCAAGGACGCACTATCGTTGGCGCATCAAATGGTACAGGTATGGGTGTAGTAACAGGCACTGAAACTGTTACAATGTTGCCATCCCATTTACCAATACACACCCACACCGGCGGCTCACCAAAAATAGGTGTGAATGCTACTACAGGTGGTACTACTACGCCTACTGGTATGTACTTTGGATTTTCAGGTCGTAGTGTAAGCCTTTATGCCGCTGTTAATTCAGGTAACAATCTTGGAGCGCCATCTACAAGTATCAGTGTTGCAGGCGGCAGTTCACCAATTTCTATACGTAATCCATATTTGGGTTTATACTGCTCAATTGCTACTGTTGGTCTTTTCCCCTCAAGGAATTAATTACAAATTTAATTATTAATTATTTTTTAATTTATAAAAACATTTTTTATGGAAGTTTATATGGGCACCGTTTGTGCTTTTGGATTTAATTTCGCACCACTTGATTGGGCTTATTGCAATGGTGCTACACTAGCTATCAGCCAATATTCAGCTCTTTACGCAGTTATTGGCACTCAATTTGGTGGCAATGGAACTACAACTTTTCAATTACCAAACCTAAATGGAAAAGTAGTTGTGCATCAGGGTACACAACCTGGCACACAACATAATTATGTTGTTGGCGAAACAGCGGGAGTAAATTCAGTTACACTTAATAGTAATAATTTACCAGCACACACCCACAACATGAATGTAAACATTAATGCTAACAATGCAGCTGGCAACGTTGGACTACCAGCTGATGCCTTCCCTGCATTAAATCCTGCTAGTGTTTACTCATCTACTACTACACCAGGTGACTATCTGAATGGGGTAAGTGGAAGCATTACTTTAGGTCAAACAGGTTCTAATATTCCTATGAGTCTTACAAACCCAAGTTTGACAATGAACTATTGTATCGCTTTATACGGATTATTCCCTGTTAGAAACTAACAACATTTTTAAACTATTAACAAAATACAATTATATGAATCAATATTTAAGTTCAATTTGGCTTTTTGCCTTCAATTATACAACACAAGGCTTTGCACAATGCAATGGCCAATTGGCATCAATAGCACAAAATTCAGCATTATTTGCTTTGATTGGAACAACTTATGGTGGTGATGGCGTTACCACTTTTGCTTATCCCGACTTACGGGGTCGTCAGATAGTTGGCGTAGGTCAAGGCCCAGGCCTTTCTAACATCACCTTAGGACAATCAGCTGGTAGTTCTAGTGTTACTATTACTGCTGCTAATATGGCTGCACATACTCATAGTGCTACTGAGGCTGTTAGCATTTTAGTTAATTCACCAAGATCTGGTGGTGGTACTACTAATAACCCATCAGGTAATTACTTAAGTACTGAATCTGGAACAGTTAAAGCATACAATACTGCAAGTGCCTCTGGAAATGCAATGGCTGCTCCTGTTAATCCTACCGGGGCTACATTTACTGGATCTTCACCAATAATACCAATAATGAACCCATACTTAACATTAAATTACTGTATTGCTACAGAAGGAATATTCCCTTCTAGAAATTAATACTAATTTTGTAAATAAGAACGGGCAATGTATATTGCCCGTTCTTTCTATTAATAGTAAACCACAAATAAATGACAAACAAAATTGGCTTATTACTACCAAGGTCAGTAATTTATCCCAAAATCAGCTTTGATATTGCTAATGGGTTAAAGTTCGGGTTAGCAAATAACGACATCAAAAATATTGAAATAAAAACCGAGAACATTGGTTTATGCAACGACAGCAAACTCATATATGCTACATGTGAAAAACTATTGTTTGACGGTGCTAATATTATTGCCGGTTATGTAAATCCAATTACAGCTAATGCACTTGAGCCACTTTTCGCAGCAGCAGATGCCTTATTTATTGCTTTAGATTCAGGAATGCATTACCCGGTTGAACTAGTCAAAAATTCACATATTATCACTCTTTCACTCGATGGTGCACTTTGCAATCATGCCATTGCAACCAAGGTAACAAGCGATAATATGAAAAACGTTTCCTTCACTTGCTCATTCTTCGATTCAGGATACAGAAGTGCTCTTCCTTTTGCTACAAGTTTAAATGAAACAGGCGGTAAAATTGTAAGCAATTATATAACACCACTAAAACGTGCCGATTATAGTCTTACAAAATTAGAAGAACAGGTTACCGAAGAAAATAGTGATGCAATTTTCACCTCTTCATGTGGCGATATGGCTCAGGATTTTTTCAACTATCTTGCAAAAAGCAAAACTCTTTTAGAATACCCAATTTACGGTTCTTCCTATATGGCAGAAGAAGAATGGCTAGCTAAAATAAATTACCCTGGCACCGATATTAAGGTTTGTGTCCCTTGGGCAAAAAGACTAGATAATCCTGCAAACCATAAGTTCATTGAGACTATGACAAGCAACAAATCAAGAGCTGGTATCTTTTCCCTCCTTGGTTATGATGCTGCCTCAATCATTTCTAAAATCATTAATGCAAATGATGTTGAAGAAGCACTTGTTATTCTTGATGGCTTAGAATTTGATAGCCCAAGAGGAAAATCGGTGATAGATTCAACATATAATTGCATTCATGCACCTATTTACCTGGGATGGATACAAAAAGACGAACAAAGTAAATTCTGTATGCTCGACCCACGTGAAAGCATCACTAATACAGATGAACTAAGAAGATTACAGTACAACGATATCACTGCAAGTGCTGGTGTGTATACATCATGGGTTAATGCTTATCCATGTATCGAATCATAATTATTTTATACGCCAATTGTAATAGTCCATTACCATTCAAAAATCCCCTTTGATGTCTGATAAATTGAAAATCCTCCTAATTACTAATAATAAACTGGCAGTACCAGCTTTCCAGTCCCTCATTGCCGCAAATGTCCTTTGTGGGGTAGCAACATCCAATAAAGAGCATGATATAATACACTTATACAAAGGAATGGCGACCCAAGCAGGCATTCCATTTACATTATTAAGAAATGACAACTACAAATCATTAATTAAGGATTTAATAACAGAATTAAAGCCTGATGCAGTTTTGGTAATGACCTTTCCATGGTTAATACCAGCTGAAATTTTGTCAATTCCTAAATTAGGCTTTATTAACTTCCACTATGGTCTATTGCCAGAAATGAGAGGGGCTGACCCTATTTTTGAAAGTATCAGGCTATCTAAACCATTTGCGGGTGTCACTGTCCATATGATGGACGAAAAACTTGACACCGGAGATATTTTGGACATGGAAAAAATACCCCTATCTACTGAATTTACTTACGGTATATTAAGTAGCCAATTGTCTGAAGTGGGTAATACCATTTGCCGTAGGCTTATTATGGAATTAAAAAAGGGTAGACTTCCTAAATCTAAAAAACAAGATGAATCAATAGCCCACTATTATCCCAAAGTAACCGAACAAGACATTACTATTCAATGGGATAAAATGACTATTGAACAAATTATTGCTTTGGTAAGAAGTGGAAATCCAATTGCAAAGGGAATGCCTACTACTATTAATAATTGGAAAATTGGCTTGGTTGATGTTAGCACCATCAATATTGATGGTGATGCATCAGCTATAGTACCAGGCACCATCATAGCGCTTGATTATCAAAACGGGCTTTGCGTATGCTGTTTGGGAGGAAAAGGCTTGAAAATTGAAGTCATTTATACTGCCGAAGGAATTTTCCCCGGTTACAAACTTGGCTTTTTTGGTATTACTCCCGGTATGGTCTTTGGGCAAGCCCCTCGGGTCGAAGAGGTACCACAGAATTAAAATACAACATCACATTTATTTGCACCCGGTGCTACCTATCCATAGTAGCTCCGGGTGTTTGCATTAATGAATTATCAGGTTGGAATAATGTAATGATATTTCATTTACACCAAGCGGCTATGGGAATGGTCAACACCAGATGGGAGCTGACCAACCTTTAATAGAAAAGGGTCTGGTATGTACCAGACCCTTTTCTATATCTACATTTGAACTACTATTGTTCAATAACCATATTGATTACAGAAACTTCTGAACCCGAACGGAGAGTAAGGATATACATTCCATTAGCCAGATTATTATTTATCTGAACCTGCTCATTTATAGAACCATTCTGTGTCATCAACTTGCTTGAATATACAACCTGACCTAACATATTAGTCAACTCAAGAGAAACCTCTTCGTCCATTGACGAACCAAATGCACCCTTGATATTGAATGAACCCTTGTTAGGATTTGGAGCAATTACAAAGCTGTTATTGTTAGCTACAGACTGGATACCCACATTACGAACATGAACTATTACATATCCTGAACCACGTTTGCCACCACACATTCCACTGCTCAATACATTTACTGATACAGAGTCATTGTTGTTTAATTGATTGGTAATAAACACTGGACCAGTTGCTTTGCGGTCTCCGTTTACTAACCATTCGATAGTAGGAGTAGAGCCGCCATTTGTAATAGTTGCAACCAAAGTATCATTCTGGCCAAGACCTACTATTGCTGGGCTTGAACTAATAGTTACTGTTGGGTTAGGAACAACTAATGACACCATGTTTATGTGGTTACTTGCAACACTGTCTGCAGTTACACAAGAAATGCTACTAACCAATTCAGCATAAATATTATCTCCTGTTGCTGGTGAATAGCTGAAAGTACTGCCACTACCTACCATCGTACTACCCTTATACCAATGATAAACAGGAGCAGAACCACCATTTATTGGGAAGATAGTAAATACTGAATTTGCACCCTGGCAAACCGTATCACCTGTATTTGCTGAAATTGTAGCCGAAGGAGTTACATTAGGAATAACATTCATTGTAACTGTTGCGGAAACAGTAGCCGGTGTAGCACAATTTGCATTACTTGTCATGGTAACAGTAACTACATCACCATTAGAAGGAGTGTAATAATAAGATGTTGATGAACCAACTGATGCACCACCACCTACAGACCAGCTGTAAACAGGTGCACTACCACCATTTGTGCTATTTGAATAGAAAGTATCTACTGTTGATGCACATATTGGCGATGGCAAGAAAGCTGATGCACTAATTGTAGGTACAACTATTGGTGTAATACCTACTGTCTGTGTACCAAACATATCTGTACTACATGATGTAGCTGGATTGATAGCCCTTACAGAATAAGCCCCAGCAGCAGTCATCATACCAAAATCAATTGGACTTCCGGTTCCTAACCATGGAAGACCTACTGTTCCAGATGCATTGCTTAATATATAGTTTATCCCTGTCTGTGAACTGGTTAGTCCAATTCCAACACCAGTACCACCAACGCAATAGTTACCACCACCAGTTACAGTATCAACATGTGGCAGAGGGTTAACAACTACATTAGCACTTCCAGTCATCAACACATTACATGGGGTAGATGAATTAGTAGCTAATACTGTATAGGAACCTGCACCAGTCTGAAGACCAAAATCAAGAGCCGCATTTGTTCCTGCTAAAGCACTACCTACTGGACCTGTAATTGAATTAATCAATTGATAATTAACTCCCATTGCAGAATTACCCAATCCAACGTGTACACCTGTACCACTCTGGCAATAGCTACCACCACCAGTTACAGTATACATATTAGGTAATGGATTAGTAACCACAGTTGCAAGACCCGACATATTCGCTACACAAGCTGTAGATGGATTAACTGCCCTTACTGTATAAGAACCATCTGTTGTTTGCAAACCAAAACTCAATGTACCTGAAGTGCCTGAAACCAAACCTGAAACAGGACTACTACCACGGTATAATTGATATTGAACGCCTGCATCAGAATAACTTAAACCAACATCAACACCTGCAGAACCACTACAATAGCTACCACCACCTGTTACAGTATAAACTGATGGGGTAAGGTTCATAATAATATTTGCTGAATCAGCCATATTGCTTGAACAACCATTTGCTGTATTAGTTGCAATAACCTTATAGGTACCTGGGGCTAGCCTTAAACCAAAATCAATTGGAGTACCACTACCTGTAATCGCCGAACCTGATGGAATTGCCCCATTGTATAATTGATAAGTAACACCTGTATTTGATGCACTCAGGCCAACATGAACACCTAAGCCATCGCTACAGAAACTACCACCACCTGTAGTAGGATATACAACAGGGGCAGGAGTAACATTAACAACAGATATACCATTCATATTTGTAGCACATCCTGTTGATACGTTGGTTGCAACCACAGTATAATTACCAGGTGCCATTTGCAAACCAAAATTCAAAGCTGCAGAGGCTCCACCCAATGGGGTTCCTAATGCAACTCCATTATTCTTTAATTGGTAATTGATTCCTGTTGTAGCATAACTTAATCCTACATAAACCCCAACACCATTTGAACAATATGTTCCACCACCAGTCATATTATATACCGAAGGCAATGGATTCAAATTTACAGCAACAGAACCCGACATCCACACGGTGCAACCTGTAATAGTACTTGTTGCTTTGATTGAGTAATTGCCCGGAGTAGTTCTGATACCAAATGAAATCATCACACCAGTTCCAGCTATTGGTGCTCCTATTGAAGTACCATCAAGGTATAGTTGGTAATTTACACCATTTTCAGAACCATCTAAATTAACATCAACACCTGGTCCACCAGCACAATAATTTCCGCCACCGCCTACTACAAACAGTGTAGGTAAGGCATCAATTACAACAGTTGCTGTATCAATCATATTATTAGTACACGATGTTGATGTATTGGTTGCAACAACTGTGTAACGTCCTGGAGCTGTCATATATCCAAAATCAACTGAAGAAGAAGTAGCTGTAACTGGTAAACCATGGGCAACACCTTCAAAATTTAATTGGTAAGATATACCTGGGCTAGCAGTACTTAATGAAATATCACGACCCGATGTACCTGAACAATAATGGCCACCACCACTTACATTAATTGCAGTAGGTAATGGATTTGCAAAAATTGTTGGGCTACCAGCCATATTTGAAGTACATCCTGTTGTAGCATTTGTAGCTACAATGTGGTAGGTAGCAGCAGTTGTGAAATTACCAAAATCAATAGGGCCTCCAATACCAGTTATATAACTACCAACAGTTGTTGAACCACGCCATAATTGGTAATTAATGCCAGGCACAGAATATGATAAAGAAATATTACTACCTGCTGACCCTACGCAATAACCACCACCACCGATTACCGGGTATATGGAAGGTAAAGCATTTGTAGTTACAGTTGCTGATGAAGACATAACATTATTACAAAGTGTTGAAGTGTTTGTTGCCAATACAGTATAATTACCAGTAGCCGTTACCAGACCAAAATCTAGTGCACTACCATTACCATGTAAAATTGTACTACCTGTACCAGCAAGCACCAATTGATAATCAGTACCAGTAGTAGAACCATCCAATCCAACATGTACACCAGATCCGCCTACACAATAACTACCACCGTTTATAACGGTATGGTTTGCTGGTAATGGATTTATTGATACTACAGCTGAACCAGTCATATTACTTGCACAACCTGTTAATGGAAAACTTGCCTGCACTGTATAAGTACCAGCTGGAGTGATCAAACCAAAATCAATAGCCGAACCATCACCAGTTATTGGGCTGCCATAAGCACCTGTACCCAGGAATAATTGATACCTAACACCTGATACAGAACCATTTAATCCTACATGTACACCAGTTCCACCTAAACAATATGTACCACCATTAATAACTGAATTGATTGCCGGAACCGGATTAACTGTAATAACAGGGTTACCACTCATTGTACGTACACATCCACCATTAGTATTGGTTGCAATTACCGAATAGGTACCTGCTGCAGATAAAACACCAAAGTCAATATAACTTCCGCCCCCTGGTACTGTGGAAATAAGTGAAGCTCCATTATATAATTTGTAATTAACCAATAAATCAGAACCACCCATGAATATATCAGTACCGGCACCGCCAGCACAATAAGAACCTCCTCCGGTTACACTAAATAGACTTGGCGACACATTAACAGTAGTAGTAATTGTACCATAACATCCTGAAGGAAGGGTATAAGTAATAGTTGCATTACCTACATTAACACCAGTAGCAATACCAGTTGTAGAACCAATAGTTACTAAGGCTATATTACTTGATGCCCAAGTTCCACCACCGGCATCTGTAAATGCAGTAGGAATACCTGTACAAATATTTGTAGAACCAGATATTGGATTTGGTGGAGGGGCAACTGTTAAATTATATGTTGCATATGCAGGAGAACCACAAGGATAGGCAACCGCATAAGAAATAACAACAGCACCAGCAGCAACACCTGTTACTATACCAGTTCCACTTCCTACGGTAGCAATTGCTGTATTAGAACTTATCCAATATCCACCTGCTATATTTTCAGTAAAAGTTGCAACACCTGAACCTGCACACAAAGGAGAAGTACCTGTAATAACACCACCTGAAACTGCTGGTATACAATTAGGCGTTAACGTAATGTGGCCACCAGAATCCTGTGGAGTCCAAAAACCCTGTGTATGTAGTACTCCTGTAGCCAAAATTGGGTCGGTCCATGAAGAACCACCACCGCCGCCGCCCCATGAGCCGCCGCCGCCACCGTAGTAACCACCTCCACCGCCACCACCAGCTGAACCAGGGGTATTGAATGGTTGAGTACTTGCAATACCACCCCAGCCTAGTACTCCTGGCGATGAAGTACCGTATGTTGAATAAGTACCTCCTGCACCACCGGCAGTTTGCGAACCACCTACACCACAATATTCTGTGCTACATGACCCTGCATTACCTCCTACAAGACCACCACCATGGCCACCAGGGTTAGTACAGTTACATGCACCGCCACCGCCGCCTCCTGCAACTACTACGCGGTTGGTCAACTGGGTACCACCGATACGAATATCAGAGGCTCCGCCGCCGCCGCCGCCGCCATAGCCCGAGATACTTGAACACCAGCCACCATTAGCACCTGAGTCATTATATCCACCTGGCTTACTTTGACCCGCCAAACCATCTCCTCCTGCTCCACCACATACAATATATAAAACTTGTCCGGGAGTTACAGTAAGCGTACACTGGGTACGGCCTCCGTATCCACCACGCTGTCCTGTACTAGACCAGCCACCTACTGCACCAACAGCATCTACAACTACTTGTGTAGAATAGGCTGGTACCGTATACCGCTGCATAGCACCGGTATAATAAAATGTAACAGGTTGGCCGATAGCGTTTATGTTCCATCCCAATAACATTACAACAAGAATTGCTAACTTTGTAAGGTAGAATCGTTTCATAATTAATTGATTAAAAATTTTTACTTTCAAATATATACTTTATTACTAAGACAAACTTTTTATTCCTGATTCAATATTTTTTTCATTACCTATCGGTTAAAATACAAAAATTTACAACCAAATTACGCTTGTTTTTCGTAAAAAGGTAGTCATTAATAAGGTATAATACGCCCAAAGGTAATTAACGAAGTAAATTTAACGCAAAATTTTTGTAATAAATAATAGTGCTGAAAGATATTTTTTCCCCTGATAAAATTACATGTGTGTATTGTGTGGGTAAATTGCCCTATTTAATGTGCTCATTATCATAATCCAACTATCATTGTGGTAGGCATTTCCTGTTTTAAAGCTCTTCCCACGATGATATTAGGAAAAACAAATTTCTTGCTACCCAAAATCATTCTATCCACTAACTTTCACCAACAATTAGATTTAGGCTTCTTACTTTTGCTGCCAAATTGCAATTATGGACTTCGACCGTAAAGGAATATCAGATAAAGAACTGGTAAATATTTATACCGAATTGGTTCGGCCAAGGATGATTGAAGAAAAAATGCTTGTCCTCCTCCGTCAGGGTAGGATAAGCAAGTGGTTTAGTGGTATTGGGCAAGAAGCAATTTCAGTAGGTGCCACCCTGGCTCTAGATGCTGATGAATATGTAATGCCTATGCACCGAAACCTTGGAGTATTTACCGTACGCAAAATGCCTTTTGATAAATTATTTATGCAATGGCAGGGCCGCAAAGAAGGGTTTAGCAAGGGCAGGGAGCGTTCTTTTCACTTTGGTGCAAACGAATACCATATATGTGGTATGATTTCGCACCTGGGTCCCCAATTGGCTATTGCTAATGGTGTATCCCTAGCCCATAAGCTAAAAAACGAAAAAAAAGTTGCCATGGCCTT
>CANGSR010000154.1 GCA_947456055.1 Chitinophagaceae bacterium | reverse complement strand
AAATTACCCTTTCTTATTCTACCTCTTGCCTTCGGTTTCTTACCTAAGTTTAGCGCAAAGCAATTACAAGCAATCACAATAGGGGCAGGTATATGTTTTTTAATTTCAGCTTGTTATAGCCTGTCCTTCCTTATTACCGACCCTAGGGCCAGTATATTTAAATACGATTACGCTGATGTTTTACCAACCTTGCCTAAAAAAGATCATGTTCGGGCAGGGCTATCAGTTTCCCTGTTTATAATATGGGGGTTCTATGTTTTTCCTTATTTGGAACGGCGAATTCAGTGGTTTATAGGGTTCGTGTTGGCATTTTTGGTTATTTTTATTCATATACTGGCTGTGAAAAGCGGTCTGCTATCATTTTATGTTTTCCTGGTAGGTATGGGTATATATCTGGCATTTACAAGAAAAAAACTGGTTGGAATAATTGTAGTAGTAACTATTCCTCTATTGTTTTTTCTAGCCATCAATTATATACCCACTTTTAGTAAGCGGGCTAATTATGTGTTTTTCTCTATATGGATGTATCAACATGGTGACGCATCGGGCAATTATGGCGATATCAATAGGTTAAAGTCCTACGAAATAGCTTTCGACCTTATTGGAGATCACCCATTAACTGGAGTAGGTACTGGTGATATGCTTAAAGAAATGACAGCCGGGTTTTATAAGTGGAATCCAAACATTCCAGAACAAGCTATTATCCTGCCTCATAATCAGTTCCTCACCATTGCCTTGGGGTGCGGTCTTCCTGCTATGTTCCTGTTTATGTTTTGGTTTTTTATGCCACTTGGGCAAGTGAAAAAGGGTAGGAGCGGCTTTTACTTTATCATAATGTGGCTATTGGCTTTTATGCAATTGATGATTGAGCCTGTTTTAGAAGTCCAATTTGGGGTTTTTGTATTTTTGTTTTTCCTGTTAATGCAACGGCACCAAATGAATTTGGGCACAAAAATCATTGCTCTTCCCACCAAAGCCTGATGCAGGATATTGATTTTCAGCGATTTTTAACAACATAATATAATAATTATGTGTTAGTGTTGGTAAGTGTATTGCAAATATTGCAGCTTATTTCAGATATTTGACGCTGGTCGAGCACCGATAATCAATTCAATGTAAATTTAGAATGAAAAGAATATTACCATTTCTATTAGTCCTTTTGTTTAGTGGCAAATCGTTAATTGCTCAAAAAGCTACAATGCAGGCTGCAGATGCTCATCTAGTAGAGTCTTTTGATAGAATGGATTATTGGTGGAAGTATTGCTTTGCTGATAAAAAGGATAAGAAAGTTGACTCTTTGCGTAATTCAGGAGGGCACATCTACGATTATATCGAAAATCTGATTACTAAATATCCTGAATCAATGACTTCGGAATTCCCCGGTGCAAAGTCTAAAGGGCTTTATTATGTAAATTCTGACGATGGTAGGCTTCGTATTTTCTCCTGGCCTGCTAAGATTGAGGGTCATGCTGAACCTAAATTTGAATTTAGAGATGTGGTAGGCTTTAAAACTGATGCCGGTGGCCGTAAATACCACGACATTAGTAATGGTACTGAAGGCGGTTATTGCTCAAAAATTACCACTGTAAAATGCCATAAGGATACCGTTATTTATTTTGCCAACTATTATACCATCCGCAATGGTATTAAGCAGGAGACTTTAAAGGCCTATTCAATAATTGATAATGCTATCAAGGAAATATCCTGTTTCTACGAGGGAGCTCACAATCCTAAGCAGCTCTGGTGTCAATACAATGTGTCTCCCGATAATATCAGGGTAACCACTCCTGTTATTCACTTTAACCCTGAAAAGACAAAAATTTACCTGCCTGTTACTAATCAGAAGGGTAGTGAAACCGTACTTACCAGTATGTATAAGGTTTTTGTGTTCAACGGATTCTCCTTTATTTACGATAAAAACGCTAAATAACATTTTGCTAGTCCTACTAGTTTTACCTTTGCTGCTAAATAAATATTGTGCAAAAGGAGGGTAGGGAAAGACCGGTAGTTTACTTCGATGGGGTATGCAATCTCTGCGACCGGTCGGTAAGGTTTATTATCAGAAATGATAAAAAGCAGCAGTTTTTATTTGCACCACTCCAATCTAATGCAGGGACATTAGTTCTGAACAATTTAGGATTCAATACTAAAAACGAACCCAATAGTGTAATTCTTGAGTACAAGGGTAAGTACTATTTTAGGTCTGGTGCAGCACTCAATATTCTTAACTTATTGGGTGGTTTTTGGTCTATGGCCTATATTTTTATTATTGTACCTCCATTTATTCGGGACATCGTTTATAATATTATTTCAAAGAACAGGTACAAGTGGTACGGTAAATCAGAGGCTTGCATGGTTCCTACACCTGAATTGAAGGCGAGGTTTTTAGTATAAACTATTGGTTTACAGTCCAAACTCACTGTTAAACAAATTTTTACTTTTATTTTAGTTCAACTAATTTAAATTTGGGGTATGAAGCACCTGAAGCTGGCCTTTATTGCCCTCTTGATATTATTATCACCATACCTGGCACCAGCACAGAATGTAGTTTACTCCCAATACGATAAGTTCGATTTTAGAGGTGGGGAGTATGCTGTAGTAGGGGTTACTGGTGGTTTATTGTATACCTACCGTAGTGGTACCGATGGCGCAATGCTTGATGCCTACGATGATTCAATGACTAAGATTGCAACCGTCCTGCTCGACTTTTTCCCCGACAAAATTTACGCTACCCGTTTTGTTTCCTATCCCGATAAGATAATAGTACTCTACCAGGCACTAGAAAGTAATAAGGTGGTTCAGTATGCGGCCCTGCTTGATGAAAAGGGGCGACTTAAAAACAGGCCAATAGAATTAGGGTCATTTAAAACAGGCATATTTGGAGCAAATAAATCTTATTTTGAGTATGCTGTATCAGATGATAAAAAACGAATACTCATATACAGTGCAGGTGGTAAAAGTAATGAGGTAGATATTGAGGCCAAATGGCTTGATGATAACCTCGCAATCCTTAAACGCAGTAAGGCAAGCTTTAGAACCGATAATTCGGTGCAGCATGGTGATATGGTTCTGGCAAATGATGGCGTAGCCTATATGCCTGCCTATACCCCGGTAGGAGCATTAGCATATGCCGACCAATATTTTATTATGATGCTTCAACCAGGTGCTACGAAATTTGAAGCAAAGGAATTACCCCTAAGTTCTAAATTTGCCACAAGTGGTTATTTCAGGGTCGATAACCATAATAATAAGATTTATTTTGGTGGTTTTTATAGTGATAAAAAGAACGGCAACTTTGATGGTGTCGTTTTTGCAGCATATGATATAGCATCAGCTACCTTTCAGAATGCAAAGTGTATCCCATTTGATAATGAGATGTTGATAGCAACAGGGGCTAGAAGAAGAAACCGTGAACTAGATAATTATGAGGTAAAACAACTAATAGTTAAGAATGATGGTGGCTTTGTGATGATTTCAGAAATTCATTTTGTTACATCCCGCAGCAATTATTCGCCAGGTGGCATGGGGGCATATTCATTCTATGGCAATAGTATGTCAAATATCATACATGAGTATCATTATAATGATATCATGTCCTTGTCCTACAATAAAGACGGGGTGCGTGAATGGGGTTCTTATGTGCCCAAGCAGCAATACTCGCAGGAAGATGGTGGTGTATTTTCATCCTATTCCTTACTCAATACTGGTGGCACACTTGCATTCTTGTTCAATGATTTTAATATAGCCCATTCCCATATTCAGTTAGCCACAGTGGCTGCCGATGGTAAAACAGACATTCACTCATTTACCGCCGAGGGTAATGATAATCCCGACTGGTTGCCCCGTTCAGGCAAGCAAGTAGCAGCGAGGGTACTGGTAGTGCCTTGCCTGCGCAAAAAACAGCTTTGTTTTGCCAGGGTTACTTTTTAATTGATTTTTGTTTTAGGTTTTGAATGTTGATGATGGGCTAGTCCTATCAAGATAAATTAATCTTTTCATCTTTTATTTTAACTTTCAGTTAAAGTAGTTTTCTCCCGTTTTTCTCATTTCCCAGTTTCTATTTCACAGGACATTTAAGGGCTTTTGCAGACAAACAACCCCGGTTAGCATAACTTAATTGCTATGGGTATTTCGTCATTATACATTTGATTAACACCAAATCAAATTATATGGCTTTTCGCACATTTTGCTCGCTTTTTCAGGCTCCACATTCCAGCCATTACCAAGTCCATTTTTTCTTTTTCAGGGTTTTAGAAATTCATACTCCCATAAGGGCTCCTGATTGAATTTTTATTCAGTTCTGTTATTGCTTCTAATTGTTCCCTAATGTACCCAAACTGTCAAAATCACATAATTCATTTCTTCAAATATTAAATCCAATAAAAAATGAACTCGATAGTATTGTTTTTCGAAACCAATCAGGGAAAGTATCTTAAAAATCTAATAATAGGCCTGGGTGCCTCTGTAGTTTTATTAGGGGCACTCTTCAAGATTCAGCACTGGCCTGGTGCCAGCCAAATGCTGATAAGTGGCATGTGCACCGAAGCGTTGATATTTGCTATGCTTGGCCTTTTGCCACCACATAAGGATTATTACTGGGAGCGCTTTTACCCCGATATTACCGAAAGTCCACAGGTGGAAGCATATAAGAAGGGTAGAAAAATAGAAACTGTGCTAAAACCCGGCGAATCACCAACCCAGGCACTAGACAAGATGCTGGAAGAAGCACAGCTTACTGCCCCCAACCTGAAAAGACTGAGCGATAATTTTAATGATTTTGGTAAGTCAGTGAGCCAGATAAAGGATATGAGTGAGGCTGGCGCAGCCACCGATGCTTATTCTAAAAATGCCCGTGAGGCAGCAGACGCTCTGGGTAATATGAAAAATACCTTCCAGGGTGCAACCACTACCATGCAGGCATTTAATTCAGCAGCTGAGGATACTGCTAATTTCCACCAGCAGGTAACCAAACTAACCACCAATTTGGGGACCCTTAATCAGATTTATGAGGTTGAACTCTCTGATGCCAATATGCACCTAAAATCAATGAACAGGTTTTACTCCAATTTGGTGCAGGCATCAGATGCTATGGCTTCTGCTTCACAAGATGCAGCTGTGGCTAAGGAGCAGCTAGCCTTACTAGGCAAAAATCTTGAAGCCCTCAATAAGGTATATGGTGGTATGCTGGGTGCAATGGGAAGATAGACTAATGGAGGTAGTAATTAACAGGGATTTTATTTCATCACTTTTTAAAAGTTTAAACTTATGTCTATTCCTAAAGAACCACGGCAGATAATGATTAACCTCATGTACCTGGTGCTTACTGCCATGCTGGCCCTCAATGTAACCAGCGAAATACTCAATGCATTCAAGGTGCTAAGCCGCAGCCTTGATGCTTCTAATACCGCAATTGACTTTAAAACAAGTGCCACATACCAGGCGTTTTTAGAGAATGAAAAAGCCCCTGGCCGATATGAGCGGGTGCATCCCTACAGGTTGAAAGCCGATGCCGTGAAAGATTCGGCTGATGAAATGGTGCGCTACCTTAAAATTTGGCAGCGGCGCATCATTATCCAGTCTGGTGGCTGGAATCCTAAAGATAGCTCATTGGTTAAGGAGGAGGATATTGACGCCACAACCACCCTGCTTGTAGAAAAGAAGGGAGGGGATACGCTTAGGTCGAAAATAAATTCTCTGAGAAAATTTCTGCTGGGCCAGATTAGCCACGATTCAGCTGCCATCAGCAGGTTAATGCCTCTAAAAGTGGAACCAGCCCCTAAAACCGATAATAACCCTGAGGCCGACTGGAACATAGGCTATTTTGAGCACATGCCTGCAGTGGCAGCAGTGGCTATGTTTTCCAAATTTCAGAATGACGTGCGTACCAGTGAGCAATTGGTCATTAATACGCTATTCGAAGAAGCGCACCTTACAGAAGAGAAGTTTGATACCATTGCTGCAATTGCAGTGCCAAGAACCAATTATGCATTGGATGGTGATATTGTGAAGGCAGATATTTTGTTTGCTGCTTTTAACCGCAATAATAAACCTATCCTCAATATAACACAGGGTGGTGGCTCACACAAGGAGGCTATAAATGGGGTAGTACCCTGGGAAGTGGTGGCATCAGGTACTGGTTTGCAAACCGTAAAAGGTCAATTAAGCCTTAAAACCGAGCATGGGGTAGAAACGCGTCCTTTCAGTTTCGAATATATGGTGGGTAATACTGGTTCATCTGTGGGTATCGATAAGATGAACGTTTTTTATGCAGGCATCCCTAACCCGGTTACCATTGCAGCCGCAGGTTATTCGGTACAGGACGTAAAATTGGCTGATATACCTAATGGTACTATTAGTGGAGAGAAAGGGCACTTCATCATCAATATGTCTAAAACAGGTGATATAACCCTCAATGTGATGGCCAAAACAAAAGAAGGCGCCACAAAGAAAATTGGTGAACACAAGGTAAGGGTAAAGATGATACCTGATCCTATTGCAATGGTAGGAGGCATGTCGCAAGGTGATATGGCTGCAAGTAAGTACAGGATTCAAATTGCCCCGGTGGCGGTAATGCCTGTTGATTTCGAATTTGAAGTGTCTTTTAAAATTATTAGTTTCCAGTATTTTATGTTACCGAAAGGAGGTGATGTAATAGGGCCATATAATGTTGGACCCAATATGAATGGATGCAGGTTTGAGGATAATAAGGATTTGAAATTCTATAAATCAAGAGCCAAACCTGGTGATAAGGTGTTTATACAGTTTATCAAAGCCATAGGCCCCGATAATAAAGTCCGCACCCTTAACCCCATAACCTTGAGTCTCTTTTAATTTTTGCCAGTATTCCGAAGCCCTGCCCTTTTTGGTGCAGGGTTTCGGCGGATCAAAGATTTTATATTAATAATTTGTGGCCTTTGCTTGGCAATCGTACTAATTAATAAAGCTAAATCAATGATAACCAGCCCAATAAACGTACAGTAGCAATTCCCCCTTCTAGCATTGACTTTGTGCGGTGGCGAAGTGGGTTAGGGGGATGTGTCTTTTATGTGTTTATATAAAACTTCTAAAACAATTTCATATGGAGCGAATTCTACAAAAATATATAGAGCCATTAAGCGATGGCGAATTAAATTATCTCATCAAAACCGAAGCCGCCGATAAAGTGAGATTTTTAAGGGTCTACCTTTTTTTAATGAGCTTGGCGGTTTTAGTATCCTTTGGGGGAGTGTTCTTTTATGTTGATGATACTGTTCGTAATGGATTTACAACCCTCCATTTTTTATTCTCCACTGGTGTTCTGTTGGCTATAATCAATATTTCCACCTGGCTTACCTGGATTATTTTTCATAGGAATATTCAACTAGACATCAGGTATAAAACCAAAACTACCGAACGCACCCAGGTGAACAAAAAACTATGCATTGAGAAAACCAGGGCTTGCTATTGCTATATTGATAGTGAAATAAAGCATTGTATAGAGGTCAACTATTTAGACTATCTTAGATTAAATGCAGGAGATGAGATATGCATAGAATATGCCACACGGTCAAAGATGTATCTGGGCTATTTCTAGAATTAGGGGGGTAATAATATCCTTTAGAAATAGTTCGAGCTAAAGCAATAAATTGACTCCTTTAGCGTAATTATTACTACCCGTGTAGTTTTGTCTGTGGTTCGGTCGCTGAATATCATTGCTTACTTTCTCAAATTTGAAAAATGCAGCGTTCGGTTGTTTTTGTATTACACATAGGCTATTGGCTACTATATATTATAGTGCTTTTGGTGCTGTCTATATTTCTTAAAAACGACTACCAACTCACCTCCATAGCCGGCTTTGGGGTGGCAAAATTCATGATGGCTGTGGCTGTGATACCTGCCGCTATGATGTTTTATATTTCCTATACCTTTTTGTTTAGGGAGTTTTTACGCAAAAAACACATCTTCTTTTTATTCGCAGCTGGGGTCACTATTGTATGCATCTCCTCATTAACTGGGGTATTAATGATACCAGTGTTTTTCGGTGGTACTATCGAAAAGGGCCTGCCCATGATTATGCAGGATGTGGGCCTTAATTCCGACTTGCCCAAAATCATGCTCATCCCACTCAATACCGCCATAAATGGTGTCATAGGCCTGGTGATGAGGGGATTTATTACCTGGTATGAGGAAATAAGGCTGAAAGAAGATCTTGACCGGAAAAATTATGAGATGGAACTGGCTTTGGTAAAATCCCAATTGAGCCCCCACTTCTTGTTTAATACCATTAATAATATTGACGTACTCATTGAGAAGGATGCAAAAAAAGCATCGGTTTATCTTAATAAACTATCAGATATCATGCGCTTCATGCTCTACGAAACTAAGACCGAAGAGATTTTTCTCACTGATGAACTAACCTATATAGATAAATATATAGACCTCCAAAAAATCAGGACTTCCAATCCCAACTATGTACAGTTCGGGGTTTATGGCGACCCTTCGGGTATTACCATAGCACCTATGTTGTTTATACCATTTATTGAGAATGCCTTTAAGTATGCAGAGAACAAGAAAATAGAGAATGCCATTAAAATTAGGGTTGTCATTGTGAAGGATAGGATTGGTTTCGATTGTGAAAATGTTTTTGATGAATCGTCACCCCTTAGGCCCGAACCCGGTGGGCTGGGCAATGACCTTATCCAGAAAAGATTGATGCTGCTCTATCCTGGTATGCATAGCCTGGAGATAAGCAGTAAAGATAATGTATATAAAGTAACCCTTATTTTGTACAACAATGCGAATTAACTGTATCATAGTAGAAGACGAACCATTGGCTCTGGAGCGCACCATGGCCTATGTACTCAAATTGCCCTTCCTCAATTTGGTAGGCACTTTCGACAATAGTATTGATGCTCTGGTTTTCCTTGGCTCTAATAATGTTGACCTAATTTTTCTCGATATTAGCCTGGGTGAGGTATCGGGTATACAGTTATTAGAAACAGCTAAGATTACTTGTGAGGTAATTATTACCACAGCCTATAATGAATATGCACTCAAAGGATTTGAGCTAAACGTTACCGACTACTTGTTAAAGCCCTTTACTTTCGAACGTTTCTTACAATCCGTTAGCCGTGCACAGACCAATTTATCTAAAAAGGAAGTGGTTAACGAGAAGAAATTCATTTTTGTAAAAACTGAGTATCGGCTTGAAAAACTACTCATTAATGAGCTGCTCTATATAGAAGGTATGCGTGATTACCGTAAAATCCATACCATTAATAAGCGTATAATGACCTTGCAAACCTTTAACGATTTTGAGCAGGAGATACCTGCCAATATCATGTGCAGGGTGCATAAGTCATTTATGGTGGCTTTGGATAAAATTGACTCAATAGAACGTGACCGTATAAAAATAGGGGAGGAACTAATACCCATTTCCGAAACCTACAGGAAAACTTTTTTCGACCTCATTAACCATTCAGGTAAGTAGGCCTTCCAACTATTATATAAGCAACGAAATAATAGTAAACACCGCAAACAACACACTTGCAAAACCATTGGTATTGGCAAATGCCATATTCACTTTACTCAGGTCATTGGGTTTTACCAGCATATGCTGGTAAATGAGCATGCTGCAATAAAATGCAGCACCAACCCAATACAATAGATTGAAATGTCCAACCACCCCTGCTGAAATAATGAAAATAGCAGAAAATACATGCAATACAGATGATAGAGCCAATGCTTTCTTAGTGCCTAATGCAGCAGGAATAGAATGTAGTTTTTGGCTACGGTCAAATTCCTCATCCTGTAATGCATAGATAATATCAAACCCCGAAACCCAGGTTACCACTGCCAGGCTAAATAATACAGGTATTAGTGCAAAATAACCAGTCACCGCCAGAAATGCACCTATTGGAGATAGTGAAAGGCCAATGCCTAATACAATATGGCAAAGAGCAGTTATCCGTTTGGTGTAACTATAAAATAATATTACAAACAGCGCAACAAATGAAAGGTAAAAACAAACATGGCTACCTTGCTCATTGGTGATAAACCAAGTTGTGGTTATAAACAACAGTGAATTAATGATGGTAAATATCAGTGCATTAGATGAAGAGATTACCCCAGCCGGAATTTCTCTTTGCGCCGTTCTTGGGTTTTGGGCATCATAATGCCTATCAAGATACCTGTTAAAAGCCATGGCGGCACTACGTGCAAATACCATGCAAAGCACCATTTTTACCAATAAGTCGGCCTTAAACGGACTATGGAAATAGGCAACAGCTAGTGTAAAGCCTATTAATGCAAACGGCATTGCAAATACCGTATGGCTGAATTTTATTAAGGAAAGATAATGTTGGAATTTTTTTATTGGAGAAATGCTAACCTCGCCACTCATAGTTTGTCTTTAATCTATCCTTATGTTAAAATGTCAATGGATTTAATTTACCTTACATCTGCCTCAATCCCTATGTTTACTGATTCAGGTGTAGTATTGGCATGCACGGCAATATTTTTTTGTTGTATACCTGACTTACCACTGGTATTAAACTCAATAGTAATCTCTCCATCCGAACCCGGAGCTATTGGTTCCAGATGGAAGTTTGGTACTGTACATCCACAGGTTACATCTGTTTTTGATATCATTAATGGGTTCTGACCCGTATTTTTGAACCTGAAAACATGACTCAATACTTTGCCTTCAGGTACACTGCCAAAATTGTATTTTGTTTCGTAAAACTGAAGGGTAGTCTTGGCCATTCGCCTTACTATCTGGTCCCGGGTCTTAGTTTCCTCATGGAAAATTTCACCATGATATATTTCCCCTTCCTTGCTGTAAAAATTGCCATTAAACTCTTCACCTTCTTTGTGGCCATTAAGCAAACGAGTCCATGAGTTCCTACTTATACCCGTAAGCTGAATGATTACAAGGGTAAAAACAGAAAGTGTAAGGATTGTAATTATAACAACAAGGTAATTCTTAACCATTAATTAGCCTCTTTTT
>CANGSR010000153.1 GCA_947456055.1 Chitinophagaceae bacterium | reverse complement strand
GCCATCAATACAGGCGAAAAATTCGGATTAAATTTATAATTATTCACGGTTACTAATAGCAAGCAAATGTCGTTTCGCATAGGGCAAGGTATTGATTTTCATAAGTTGGTTGAAGGTCGTGAGTTTTGGTTGGGTGGAATATTAATACCCCATAGCAAGGGTGCCTTAGGTCATTCTGATGCCGATGTGCTATTGCATGCCATTTGTGATGCCTTATTAGGTGCCTTGAGTATGGGTGATATTGGCCAGCACTTTCCCGATACTGATGCTGCCTTTAAGGGAATTGATAGCAAAATCCTCTTGCAAAAGTCCTATCAACTAGTATGTGAGCGTGGCTATACACTTGTAAATGTGGACAGTACCATACTCCTCCAGGCTCCTAAAATCCGCAAATATGTAGATGATATGCGGGCAGCCATTGCTGGAATATTAGGCGTAACCATAGATGATGTTTCCATAAAAGCTACCACCACCGAGCACCTTAGCTTTATAGGCCGTGAAGAAGGCATTGTAGCCACCGCCAATGTGTTGCTGCAAAAGAAGGTGGGGTAGAGGTGATTACTATGTTGTTTTCAGAGTTTGAAAGCCCTGATAAGGGCGGAATCTTAGAGTACCGATGGCTATCGGCAGGCATCTCCCATCGAAACGGAAGGGTATCAAAATATATTTGAAAAATTCGCAAAATCTTAGTGTGAATGACATTGTGGATTGGCGATGTAAAAAATTACCCTTTTTCCTGCTTTTAGAAAACGCTACAATATCTCTTTTATATACCATCATGCCCATCGTCATTTTTCAATTGCTATTATTTAGAGTACTTTTGCAGCCTAAATAATTCCTGTTCAGGTAGTGGTGTTCGGGTAGTTCATATTGGCTATGAATATCATTTATAATTAGTGCAGGTGCTTATCTTATGTCAATAACAGGCGAAGTAAAAAGGGTGACCACGCATACACTGCAGTCAATGAAGGTGAATGGCGAAAAAATAAGCATGCTTACTGCTTATGACTTTTCAATGGCCAGGATTTTTGATGATTCGGGTATTGATGTGCTGCTGGTGGGCGATTCGGCCTCAAATGTTATGGCCGGTCACGAAACCACCCTCCCTATTACCCTCGACCAGATGATTTACCATGCCCAGAGCGTTATCAGGGCCTGCCAGCGCTGCCTGGTTATCGTCGACTTACCATTTGGTAGCTACCAGGGCAATAGCAAGGAAGCCTTGAATTCAGCCATCCGTATAATGAAGGAGGCTGGTGCCCATGGTATAAAACTAGAAGGTGGTGAAGAAGTTTGCGACTCTATAAAAAGGATAGTTGGTGCAGGCGTACCCGTTATGGGCCATCTCGGGCTTACCCCTCAATCAATATACCAATTCGGTACCTATGCAGTTAGAGCTAAGGAAGAGGAAGAAGCTGAAATACTAATGCGTAACGCACGCCTGCTACAAGATGCCGGTTGTTTCTCAATAGTACTCGAAAAAATTCCAGCTTCTCTTGGTAAAGAAGTTGCAGCAATGCTCAAAATACCTGTGATTGGTATTGGTGCCGGTGGTGGTGTAGACGGCCAGGTGTTGGTGATGCACGACATGCTGGGTATTACACGTAATTTTTCGCCACGGTTCCTTCGCAGGTATTTAAATCTGTATAATGAAATTAGTGATGCTACTAAGAATTATATAAAGGATGTTAAGGATAGGGATTTCCCTAACGAAAAAGAGCAGTATTAAATTGTATTTTTTGGAATTTTATTTTTTGAACAAAGAACAGCTTCACAGGAAGTACATATTTTAGGTGTTGGCACCAAAGCGCCAAATATTGCTGTCAGAAATGTCAGGATTCGACACCCTCTCCTTTGGAGAGGGCCGGGGTGAGGCCTCCGATTGGCAATCTAGCTGTCCTTTTAAGCAACACTTGTCCATCGGAGCAGCGCACTTCGAAGTTTTTAAAAACAAAAGTGATAAAACTTGTCACTTCATTTACAATTATAAGCCTATTAAATAAATATAAATGGTAAATATAGCGGCCTGGGAAGGATTGGTGAATGAATTAAACCCACAAGGGGTTACTCTTATTGCAGTATCAAAAACAAAACCCAATGAAGATATCCAGGCATTGTACAATGCCGGTCAAAGGGATTTTGGCGAAAACTACGTTCAGGAACTCACCGACAAGCAGGCTGCATTACCCAAAGATATCCGTTGGCATTATATAGGCCATCTGCAAGGCAATAAGGTAAAGTATATTGCCCCCTTTGTTCATCTCATTCATGCAGTGGATAGCTATAAATTACTCAAAGAAATCAACAAAGAAGCAGCCAAGAATAATAGGGTTATAGATGTGCTCTTACAAATGCACATAGCCGATGAAGAAACCAAATTCGGACTGGATGAAAGTGAATTAGTGGAACTAATCAGCTCCTATGAAACCCAAAAAGCAGAGCTAGCCAACATCCGTATTTGTGGGCTAATGGGTATGGCCACAAACACAACCGACGAGCAAAAAATAAGTGAGGAATTTTCCACTCTACATAATTTCTTCAAAAAACTTGCTGCCACCAATTTTGCCGGTAAAGATTATTTTAAAACCTGCTCCATGGGTATGACTTCTGATTACAAAATAGCTATTGAGTCAGGATCTAATATGGTGCGCATAGGTAGTTTGCTGTTTGGCAGTAGGTATTAAGGGCCAATGTTGTTGACTTAAGAAATTCCGATTATGATTATTGTATTCTCCGATTATATAAATGGAGTTTCAAAGTTTGTTAGCCCTGAAAGGGCGCAAGCTCAGAGCGATGGGCATCGCCCATCGAAACGAAAGGGCCTCAAACTACAATAAGAAAATTAGCAAAACAGTTAAGTCAATGACAAGGGTATTAGGATGACTTTTTACCCTTGCCTATGCCTCGTATCCAAAGATTTATACCCTATTGATGCCAATATACTAATACCCCCAACAATCCACCAAAGCACATTAAACCCATACTTATGCACCACCTGTGTGCCTGCATAAGGACCCACCACCTGGGCTATAGACCAGGCCGCAGTAAATAAGCCTGCATATTGTCCACGGTTGCTATTGTTGGTCCTGCTCACCCAAAATGTATTCATAAAGGGCATAGATAACATTTCACCAAGGGTTAGTAAAAGAGTCGAAAATATGGCTACCGCATATGGGCCGGGAAATATATTGAATACTACAAATGATAGCCCTACCAATAGTGTTCCAATAATCACGTATTGCAGGTTTTTTCCTTTGGGTTCCAGGGTGAAAACTATAGCCATTTCAAACAAGGCAATCAACAGCCCATTAAGAGCCATAATAAGGCCAATGACATAGGGTGTGAGATGTAGTTCCTGTCTGAAAAACACAGGTAGAGTAGCGAAAATCTGGAAGAAATTGCAACCAAATAAAATGGTCAGAAAAATAAATAACAAGTACAGTTTGTCCTTGAAAGCAGGGTTTGGTCCGGTATGCACCTCCATATCTTTCTTTGATGGTGTTTGGCTGTTTTTTGATGGGGATAGTACTGCAACTAACAATAGGGCAGCACCTATATTGGTCAATCCATCAATCCAGAACAATAACTGGTAATTATGCGAAGCAATAATACCACCCATTGCTCCACCCACAGCCCATCCCAGATTGATAGCCAATCGGTTGAGCGAATAGGAGCGGGTACGGTTTTCTTCCTTGCTATACTGTGCTATTGCCGTGGCATTTGCAGGTCTGAAGGCATCATTGAGTACTGCCAATAAAAAAGTGCATACGCAAATAGCTGGAAAATTTTCTATTTGCCCTAATATTAAAAACATAATGCCACCGCAAAGCAGCGATGCCAACTGAATCGTATAGAATCCGAATTTGTCTGTAAGCTTTCCACCAAGTATTCCCCCACCAATCGCACCCAGCCCAAAAGAAGACATCACCATACCTGCCTGTGCTATGGTATAATGTTTAGCCTCGGTAAGGTACAGGGTCATAAAGGGAACCACCATGGTGCCGCTCCGGTTTATAAGCATTACCACCGACAACCACCAGGTAGCAGGCGATAATCCACTGTACGAATTGCGGTATAGGGCGATTGCTTTCTTCATTGAGCCCCAAAAGTAAAGATTTTGTTTTTATTAGGGCTTAGCCATCCTTACACTTGCCTCAATACACCAAAGTAATTCTTTAATAAAAGCTGCAGCCCTCTTGTCAGTACCTACCTTATCGATTGCGTTGCCAATTTCATCAAATGCTTCTTTTACCTTAGGTACCGGGAACATTGCCGGAACTGTCCATGCCCTTATTTTCCACAACGAAAATTGAAGCGATGTAATAACTTGTGTACCGCCAAATACCCCATCAGAAACTGTAGATATTGCCACAGGTTTGCGGTGCCATTCTTCATACAGCAGGTCAGTAACATTTTTCAGACTTGCCGGGTAGCTACCATTATACTCAGGTGTTACGATGATGATACCATCCGATGATTTGATTGTACCTGCAAACTCCAAAACAGCCGGTAGGGGATTGGTCTGGAATTTCAACCGCTCTTCAAACAATGGAAAATTGTAGGCCATCAGGTCTAATAGCTCAACAGTAGCTAGTTTATTTTCCTCCAGATATTTTTTGAAATATAAGGCTACCCTATGGCTGTTCCTACCGGTGCGCACGCTTGATGATATAATGGAGATATGTGGCAAATTGCTTGTTTTATGTTGTTATAAATAAAACAGGACCCTGTGGGGAGTCCTGTTTTATGTGCTACTTCACTTATAAAATTAAGCTTTTTGTTTTACAAACTCAACGTTTGCGCTGATTTTAACTTCTTCGCCAAGCAGTATACCACCTGTTTCAGAAACCATGCTGAAATTTACACCGAAATCTTTACGGTTGATTTTACCCGATACTTCGAAACCTACACGGGTATTGCCCCATGGGTCCTGCACCAGTCCGCCGAATTCTACACTCAATGTCACTTCCTTGCTAGTGCCACGCATGTTCAGGTTACCAGTCATGGTATAAGAATCATCGCCGGTTTTAGAAAGACCTGCACCATCAAATATTATTTGTGGGTGGTTTTCAGCATCAAAGAAATCACCGGTTTTCAAATGACCATCACGTTGGTCATTGTTGGTAGAGATAGATCCTACTTCCATAGTAAAGTGAACCTTAGCGGTGCTGATATCATCGCTTTCAGTCTCAACCGAACCATTAATTTCTTTAAACATACCTGATACGCTTGATACCATCAGGTGTTTTACTTTAAAATGTACTTCCGAATGTGTTGGGTCTAGCGCCCAGATAGATGTTGCCATTTTGTTTTTATTTTAGATTGTTGAATTTTGTATTTATTTACTGCTCATTGCCACCAAATACTTCAAGATTTTGGCCTGTTCTTCGGTGGTTATTGATTTCCCCTTATTTGCTGCCTTGGCGGCCATTCGGGGCACTATTTTATTCCATTGTTCAGCTGACTTTCCCGATGGGTTTTTCAGATTATGGCACATTACACACTTAGATTCATAAAGGGATTTTTCCTCTGTAAGTGAATTATTGACATCAGCTACAGGAGTTGCATCTTTATGATTAGGCTTTAGCTTGGGGTTGCATGCCGCCAAAGCCATAATTGAAAGGATGAGTAATTTCTTCATTTTTAATGATTTAGCGTTTTAACAATTACCATCTATTGAGCACATGGCTCCAGATTCGGTATCATCGGGTAGGGTGGTGTTGGCCACATTTTCCTTCCAGGCTTTCTGTAAGGTAGAAAGGAAGATAGAACTAGGCTGTGCACCCGAAATGCCGTATTTGTTGTCAATTACGAAGAAGGGTACACCGGTTATACCATACCTCTGAGCAGTGGCTATATCATATTCTACATCCACAGCACATTCATTACTGTTCAGCATGGCATTCACTAGTGCAGCATTCAGACCTATTTCTTTGCCTAAAGCTATCAGGGTGGGCTTATCTTCGATATTCTTTCCTTCAGTAAAATAGGCTCTGAACATGCGTTCTTCAGCCGCATCGCCCAGGCCTTCCTGCTTGGCCATTTGTATCAGCCTGTGGGCATCAAAGGTATTGGCCAAAACAGAAATATCGAAATTATACTCCAATCCTTCTTCCTTTGCAGAATTCACCAGGTTCACATGCACCTTTTCCCAGTACGCCCTGGTTTGTCCCTTCCTTTCGGCAAGGTAGGTGTATATGTCCTTGCCCTGTTCGTGTTTAATACTGGGGTCTAGCTGGAAACTATGCCAGATAATATTTATTTTGTCTTTATGGTCGAATTGGGCTAATGCAACTTCCAATTTTCGTTTGCCTATGTAGCAAAATGGGCACATTATGTCCGACCAGATATCTATATTCATGAGGGTGTTGTTTTAGGTATATCCTTAGGAGAAGGATATAGGTGTTAGGTAAATTATTTGCAATTTAATCATTATACTTGTCATTTTCATAAACGCCATTGTAATACACCCTATCCTAATGAAATCTAAAAAATACTGTCAGAAACCTTAGGATACGACACCCTCTCCTTGGGAGAGGGCCGGGGTGAGGCCTCTGATTGACAATCCATTTTTACTTTTTAATAATAATACTTATTACTGTCAGAAACTCCAGGATATAACACCCTCTCCTTTGGAGAGGGCCGGGGTGAGGCCTCCGTATGGCAATCTAAATTCGCTTAAATTCAACACTTGTCAATGGCAGAGGGCCGGGGTGAGGCCTCCTCATAACAGATTATTCCCACTAAGCCTTAGGCGCTTCAACCACATTCTTTATAAACAATGGCCTGATTACCAGATAAGCCATGATCGGGAAAAAATGCATGGGTATTACCAAGCCCGGTAATAACTCGGGTGGGGCAGGGCTGTCCAATGGCAACTTTGCCCCGAATGCTGGTGCTATACTCGCAAAAGACAGTATGGCAAACAGTAAATTGAATATTACTTCCGATTTGCTTTTCAGCAAAAGATAAAGCACCCAGTTACCCAATGCAGCCAGTAAACAGCCCACAATTGTAGCTATAGGTATAGCCGCTGTTTTTACCACTGCCGAAAAATCGACACTTAGGGCAGTGGAATATACTTTTTGGTAAATAATTGCAGCCACGCCGGCCAGTAATCCGGATACAATACCCAGAAATAATAATCTCTTTAGCATAACAAATATTTATATTGTGAACTATTTTTTGGTAACCGGTACGCTTATTTCCAGTTTGATGTTTTCATCAACATCGCCACCTGGTTTGCCAATGTGGAAATCATTCCTGCTAACGGTAAATGTACCATTGAAGGTAGCTGCCGCACCTTTTGCCACGAAGCTGAATGGCAATTTTACTTCTTTAGTAACCCCATGAATTTCAAGGTCGCCGGTAACCTGGTAGGCAGCACCTGCTTTCTCAATCTTTTTAGAGGTAAATTTTATCTGAGGGAATTTAGTAGCATCAAGCCACTCAGCACTTTTTATGTGGTTGTTCATAAGTGCATTGCCAGTATTTACCGAGGCAACTTCTACTACCAGGGCGAAATTAGATGCACCAGGGTTTTGTTCGTCAAAGGCAATCGAACCCTTAAAGGTTTTGAATATACCGCCTACATCACCACCGCCTGTAAACCTGATATTATATTTGCTGGCTATCTGCCAGTTTGTAGCCGCTGGGGCAAAGGCAAACACTGCTACCAGGGTAAGCAGTGTTGCCGTTGATAAGATTAGTTTCTTCATGAGAAAATTAGTCTTTTGCAAATTCAGTGTTAGCATTCAATGTAACCTTAGAGCTCAACATTGCTTCTGGCATAGAACCACCTATTCCGAAATCAGCACGGTTGATTGTACCTGTGATTTTGAAACCAGCCATTTCTTTTTTGCTCATTGGGTTAGTAGCAGTACCTACCAATTTAGCATCAAGAGTTACAGGCTTAGTTACACCATGCATAGTCAGGTTGCCCTTTACTTTGTAGTTATTGCCTTTTTCTTTAGTGAAAGAAGTACTCTTGAAAGTGATGCTTGCAAACTTTTCAGCATCGAAGAAGTCAGGGCTTTTCAGGTGCTTATCCCTTGCTTCTACTTCAGTATTGATGCTGTTAGCTTCAGCAGAAAACTCGATAGTAGCATCAGAGAAATCTTTCTTAGCACTTGTGATTTTGCTTTCGAATGATTTGAAATTACCGGTAATTTCACTGATTGACATGTGGGTAATACCGAAACCGATTTTAGAATGGGCTTTGTCAATAGACCATGTTTGCGCATAAGATGCCGCAGAAATCAACAATGCAGTAAGTGCAATGGTTACTTTTTTCATTTGTTTACTTTTTTGTTTTTGGTTAGAAAAATTGTTATTAATATTTAAATTATTTCGATTGTATTATTTGTTTCTTTACTAAACGTTGATGTAATAAATTGATAAGTCGACTTTATGTTTTTGATGTGATTTTCAAATCGCCGATTACTGACTTACTAATTCTCGTTTCACCTAAATAAACTGCTTTACAATTAATGTTTGTTTTAGTTTCGTTGGCGCCGTAGGTGCCAAAGGCTTTGTAGCAAATTATGTTTCGTGGACAACTGCTCCATCGGAGCAGCGCACATTTTTCATGTGTTTTCCCTTTTTTGGTTATTAAAATTTAAATTATTTAGGTTGTATTATTTCTTTTTTAGTCCTTCCCCAGATTACAAAGGCCGCCATCAATCCGAAAACCACCGTGCCGCCAATATGCGAGTATTCAGCCTTCATAATATGAAATCCCGTAGCCAATATCATAATAGTCAGCAATCCTCCAGCCGCAATAGGGGTAAGGATAGGCTTAATGCGCAATAGTGTTGGTAAAACAACACCCAAGCCACCTAATATCTCGGCAGTACCAATGAAATAGAGCATACCTGGTTCCATACCCGGCATTTTAACTACCAGCTTCATTATGCCCGACATTAAGAACAGCACAGCCAGCAAACCCTGTACTACCCAAAGGGCTATATGTAGGTTTTTTGACCTTGTGCGAGGGAAAACTGTTGGTGAGGTATTCATATTGCTCATATAGAGAGTGTTGAATTGTTTAAGCCTTTAGTCCTTTAAGGAAGCCGGTGATAAAATCTTTTAAAATCATTTTGTTCATTTCCGCAGGTTCCAGCCCCAGGTGCGATACCGGAGGGGTCATAAGGTTTATAGAAACCAAGCCATGCAGCATAGACCAGAACGAGTGTACCTTCATCCAGCTATTAGCCTCCGTATTCCCTGCTTCGTTCAGTAGCTGGGTGATGGTAGAATGGATGGTGTCAATAAACGCCATCAATTCAGGAACATTGGTAAGGCTTTCGCAGCTTGGCATCCCCAGGCCATACATCAGTTGGTAGTATTCCTTGTTTTGGAAGGCAAAGTCCCAATAGGCATAGGCAATGGCTTCAAATTGGTCGGCACTACCTACATGCTGGTCCTTAGCCTCCTTAAGTTTATCCCCCAGTAATTTGAAACCACGGATATTAAATTCATTAAGTATCGCTTCTTTATTTTCGAAATGGTCATAAACCACAGGCACGCTATATTCAATAGCATCGGCTATTTTGCGGATAGACAAAGACTGCCATCCATCCTCATTCACCATATGCCATGCCGATTCCAGGATGCGATCTCTCACCTCCTTTTTCTGTCGTTCCTTGCGTTCTACTATTCCCATTTCTCCTGCCGCTATTTTTCCTAACAGCGTTAGCAAAGGTAATACCATTTGCTATCCTACAATCATTAGTTGCATAGATTTAACGAATACCAGAATTATTTGCCTCTATACCGAAATAAGTATGGAATATTGAAAACTTATTCCTACTTTTGCAGTCCAAAAAAACGGCGAAGGTTGTTTTATTGGTTGTAACCAAGGATTCTTATCCGCCTCGGCGAATAACAGTTCAAAATACGGCGAGGTAGCTCAGTTGGTTAGAGCACAGGATTCATAACCCTGAGGTCGGGAGTTCAAATCTCCTCCTCGCTACTTAGAAAAGGCGTTTAAGTTTAAAACTTAAACGCCTTTTTTCGTTTTAAATACTTCTTATAGGTATCCCTAGCCCAGAGCCTCATCAATGTTTATTGCTAGGAGTCACATACTATTCAATTTAAATATATCTTCTGTATTCAACAACCCCGAAAACAAGTCCGTAGGACTTGAATATGAATAGCCGCCGGTGCAACTGGTGGGGAGCAAATCCAACCCTTTATGAACCCCGGAGTAGGTTCAACCAATAACTAAACGGTGGCTGATGGTTCTCAATCATATCATATTTAGAGAATTTATTAATATTATTTATTTAATATTAATAAAGTAAGAAAAAATTAAATCTTAATGGCATACACAGATATATGCATTAATATTTATTAAAATATCATAATATTTACTTGCTAAATAAACCTAATTGTTGGGGATTTGCACTTTTAGTCCGAAGAGGAAATTTAAGTTCTATTACACACCATAAAGTATTATAAATATTCATAATCATATTTAGTTTCCCGTCCTTCCAATTTCTAACAACAATAAAAGCAAAAACATCCCATTGAATAAAATGCCATTTTTTGAGCTTGAATCTTTCAGTATATGTCATCATGAAAATATCAGCTGGTCTATTGTCCTCAATCGCAATTGCATATAAACCGGTACATTTAAAATCATTAAGTAAGCGTCTCTTTTTATATTTTAAATAATAAAGACCAACGGCATTTTTTTCAATAACCTTATATAATCTGTCTAATTCCGGCTTAAGATAAATTCTACCATCCTTATCCAGTGTAAATGTTTCTGAAATTTTATGGTAAATACTAGGATTTCTTTTTCTAGCTCTATCTATTGATCCTCCATCTGATTTCTTAGATTGTAATCTTTCTGATGTTGCTATCTCTACGAGAATATTTAAGAAATATTCTTCATCTTTCGAAAAGGTATTGTTACATTTTTTACACGCTGGTATCGTCATTAAATTATCTGGATATGGTTTTTCCAGGAGGCACTTTGAAGGAATGTGATCTTTAGTTTCACACATATTGCCGCAATAAAAACACGTACAATC
>CANGSR010000152.1 GCA_947456055.1 Chitinophagaceae bacterium | reverse complement strand
GTAATTATAGGCTTTTGGGGTAAGGGTGGGTGAATGAAGTCTGGCTTTTGATTAGGTTTTTACTATGTTAAGTGTTGAATAAATGGGGAATTAGATTGCCATTGGTAGGCCTCACCCCAGCCCTCTGCCATTGACAAGTATCTGTATCATATTACTTGTTGCAAAAAATCAGACAACAGCCAATTGGCGGCCTCACCCCGGCCCTCTCCGAGGGAGAGGGTGTCACATCATGATATTTCTGACAGTAATTTTTGTAGTTGTGGCGTGATTGGCCACGTCCTATTCAAAGAACTTTTGGGCAGCAAATTTTTTACTCAAAAGGAGAGGGTGTCGTTTCTTGAAAATTAGCATGTATATAACTATTATTTTACATCCCCCTAACCCCCTTCGCTCTCGCACATAGCCATCGCCCAAAGGGGGAATTGCTGCTTCAAGATTATTGGGCTTTAAGTCAATTATTATGCTTTCATTGAGTCTTATTCTGAGGCCTCGACCCGGCCCTCTCCCCACCACGGTGGGCAGGCAAAGGAGAGGGTGCCGTAGCCTACTACATTATATTGATCTAAGCGCTAAAAATTGCGGTCTGACCGCGGGAAGCGGTGCTGACCGCAATTTTTCCATCAACAGGCTTTGATTAAAATATTTTATCGTTTTTGTTATTCTGAATTCTTGCGGTGCGCTGCTCCGACGGAGCAGTTTTTACGGTTTATGTTTTTTCTCTACAAAGCCATTGGCACCTACGGAGCCAACGAGACTAATTATTGTATTGCCTGTAAATTCGAATTTTCGTCTAGTAAAAATTCGAAGGTGGCTATCCAATTCCAAATAGCTTTTGGTATTTTTCATTTCATAAAAGAATAAAACCTGCGATAAATAGCAAGCTTTATTTAGTCTAAATTTTTGAAGTACTGCGCTGTATGGGATTTATTTAAATAAGGTGGACATGCCATATAGATTACCGAAGGAATAGCACAATCACCCTTAACTTTGCCAGAAATACCAGCTAACTAGCTTAACATTTAGTAATTAGCCAGTACTGCGTTTTAACTTTTAACTTTTGCCTTTTAACTTTAAAAAATGCTCATAAAAGACATCATAGCAACAATAGAAGCCTTCGCTCCGCCGGTTTATCAGGAGAGCTACGATAATTGTGGATTACAGGTGGGTAATACTGAAGATGAGGTAACCGGTGTATTAATATCGCTGGATGTTACAGAGGCAATTGTGGAAGAAGCCATGGCTAGAGGGTGCAACATGATAGTATCTCATCACCCATTAATATTTTCAGGGCTCAAAAAAATATCAGGGCGTAACTATGTGGAGCGGGTGGTGAAGATGGCCATAAAAAATGACATCAATATATATGCGGCACATACCAATCTAGATAAGGTAGCCGCAGGGGTCAATGCTAAAATAGCCCAAAAGTTGGGATTGGTCAATACTTCAATTTTAGCCCCCAAAACCAATACACTTAGTAAATTATATACTTATGCCCCGGCTAGTGTTGCAGACACACTCAGGGATGCACTTTTTGCAGCAGGGGCAGGGCATATAGGGCTTTATAAAGAATGCAGCTTCAACACTAATGGTATGGGTACATTCAGGGCCGATGCTAATGCTAATCCGACTATAGGCGAGGCCGGGGGGGACCGGGTTTGGGAAAATGAAGTGAAGATAGAGGTGATTGTAGAAAAGCATAAGGAAGGTGGGGTAATGCAGGCACTTTTCAAAAATCATATTTATGAGGAGGTGGCATATGAATTGATACCCTTACCGAATCCCAACCAGCAAATAGGTTCGGGTATGGTGGGTAGTTTGGCAATGCCTATTGATGAGCTGGAATTTCTGCAACATATAAAGGATGTGATGAAGGCAGGCTGCATCAGGCATACGGCATTAATGGGTAAGAAAATATCAAGGGTTGCAGTGTGTGGTGGTTCGGGTAGTTTCTTATTAAATGATGCAATTAGGGCTAAGGCGGATATATTTATTACTTCTGATTATAAATATCACCAGTTTTTTGATGCGGAAAACAAGATAATTATAGCAGATATAGGGCATTATGAAAGTGAACAATTTACTTCAGAAATATTTCAGGAGATTCTTAACAAAAAATACCCTAATTTTGCATTTCTTTTATCAAATTTAACCACCAATCCGGTAAAATATTTTTGAAAATGGCCACTTTAAAAGACTTTTCGGTTGAGGAGAAGCTCACTGCCGTCCTTGCATTGCAAAAGATCGACTCTAAAATTGACGAAATCAAGACCCTGAAGGGTGAATTACCTATGGAGGTAAAAGACCTTGAAGACGAAATAGAAGGGCTGCAAACCCGTCTTAACAATATAGACGCTGAAATAAATAGCATCAATAACTTTATTGAGGCTAAAAATAATGCCAAGAAAGAAGCCCAGGCTCTGATAAAAAAATACGAAAAACAGCAGGATAACGTTAAGAACAACCGTGAGTTTGAAGCAATCAATAAAGAAATTGAAATGCAGGAACTTGAGGTTCGCCTTAATGAAAAGCACAGTAAGGATGCAACTTTCGAACAGAGAGACCGCATGAACCTGCGTGTAAAAACTGAAGAAAAAATCAAGGATGTTGAAGAGTCGCTTACGGTAAAACGCCAGGAGCTCGAAAAAATATCTATCGATACTGAAAAAGAAGAAAAGATTCTTGCTGAGAAATCAGAAGGAGCTAAGTCAAAGGTTGACCCACGCTTGCTTACTGCTTATGAGCGTATCCGCCGTAGTTACCGCAATGGCCTTGCAGTAGTTCCGATCCTTCGTGATTCTTGTGGTGGTTGCTTCAATGTAATCCCTCCTCAACGCCAGAGCGAAATTCGCCAGCACAAAAAAATCATCGTATGCGAACATTGCGGTCGTATCCTTGTTGATTCTGACATGAATGACAAACTGAACATTAAAGGATAATTTCTTTCCTGCGTTGCAGGATAAATATAATTTAAATGAATAAAGGAGCCTGATGGGCTCCTTTATTCATTTAAGCCCATCAATCACCCAAGCGTCATTTTTAGGGGTATTTTTTCAACCCATTCTAATAATAACGGCTAAGCTTATAATTTAGAGCCTTATTTCTACCTGATTATGAAAAACAAGCTCCTTCTCGCTCTTGTCTTATTGGCAAACCTCAGTTCCAATGCGCAAATAAATAGTTACTTCCTATCGCAGCCCAACCTTACGCCTGATGGTATCTATGTGGTGTTCTGCTATGATGGTGATATATGGAAAGCCAATACTAATGATGGCATTGCCACCAGGCTCACCGCCATGAAAGGCTATGAAACAAGCCCGAAAATTTCGCCCGATGGCAATTGGATAGCTTTTACAGGCCGTCAGTTTGGTAATTCAGATGTTTATGTGATGCCTTTAAATGGTGGAGATATCAAACGCCTTACCTGGTTTAGCGGTAGTGATGAGGTAAGCTCATGGAGCTGGGACTCTAAGAGCATCTACTTTACCAGTACCCGCAAGAGTCGCTTGTCCACATATAAGGTAGGCATCAATGGAGGTACAGCCACTCCGGTATTCAATTCGCATTTCTTCCTCAATGACCATAATGTGGTAGAACACCCCACTAGTGGCGAGTTATTTTTTAATGATACCTGGGAGAGTAGCATACAATTGCATCGCAAAAGGTATAAGGGGCCTTATAATCCAGATATTCAATCTTACAATCCTAAAACCCAGGCCTATACCCAGTACACCACATGGGTAGGTAAAGATTTTGGTGCAACTATTGACAAGAAAGGGAATATCTACTATATATCAGATTCGCTTAATGGCGAGTATAATCTTTTCGCTATTAAGGGTGGCAAGCATATTCCCGTTACCAGTTTCCATTCTTCCATTAAAAATGCTATGGTTTGCGCCAATGGAAGTAAGGTTGTTTTTGAAAAGGATTATCATTTGTGCACTTATAATACTGAAACCAATATCTCTGCCGATCTGAATATTATCATTACCCGCAATAATACTTTGCCAGAGGCGAGTGAATTTAATGTAAGGGGTAAAATCTCAAATTTCGATGTATCTGGTGATGGTAAAAAATTGGCATTTATTAGTCGTGGGCAATTATTTGTAAGTGATGTGGAAGGCAAATTCATTGAGCCGATTGACAAGGAAAGCATGGAACGTAAAGGCGAAGTGAAATGGCTTGCTGATAATAAGACCCTACTCTATAGCCAGACAGAAAATGGTTATACCAACTGGTTCACAATAGCTGCCGATAAAACGGGTGAGGCAAAGCAATTGACTCATGATACCAAAAATAACCACCTGCTATCGCTGAATAAGAAAAGAACCATGGGTGTATACTTTAGTGGCAGGGAGGATATTTGTACTATTGATTTAAAAACTTTCAATTGCAAAGTGGTTACACACAATGCTGTTTGGGGCATTAATAATGATGTGCCCGATTTTTCTCCTGATGGGGAATGGATTATTTATACTGCCCACCGCAACTTTGAGCAGGATGTTTTCATCTACAACTTGAAGTCTAAGCAAACAATCAACCTCACCAAGACAGCCATTTCAGAGGTGGCGCCTATGTTTTCGCCCGATGGTAGAGATGTTTATTTTACGTCTGGCCGCCTGGCTCCTGCCTTCCCTACTGATTTCGTACAACAGCATGTTTACCGCCTGCCCTTACAGAAATTCGATTCATTTTATTATGCCGATAAGTATAGTGAGCTGTTTAATGAGGCTAAGAAAGACACCAACGAAGTAGTAAATATTACCAAAGTTGATACCAACCGCATTATGGACAGGATGGAACTGGTAGGACCATCGTTTGGAGTACAGAATATCTGCGCTGTTTTTGAAAAAGAGGGTACCACAATAGTGCTATATACCAGCACCCAACTGGAAGGTAAAACCTGCCTGTACAAAACAGAGTACAAACCGTTTGAGCCAACAAAAACCGAAAAAATAAGTGGTGCAGAGGGCACAAGTATTGGCGTTATAGAAAGTAAGGATAAATACTATGCCCTGATAGATGGCACACTCCATAAGCTAAGCCTGGGTGATGCAAATAAAGCCGAACCTATTAATATCAGCTATACTTTCAGGAAAAACCTTGCGGGCGAGTTCGACCAGATTTTTGATGAGACCTGGGCCCAGGTGGAAGAGAATTATTATGACGACAAATTTCATGGTATTGATTGGAAGGCAATTAAAGCCACCTACAAGAAGTACCTGCCTTATTTGAATAATAGAAACGACCTGAGAGTACTACTCAATGATATGCTTGGTGAGTTAAATTCGAGTCACCAGGGTTTCTATTCATCGGGTGATGAGGAAAGGGTGATGAATACAGAGGCGACTATGGAGACTGGTATAGTGTTTGATGATGCTAATCCGCTGAAAGTGAAATCAATACTCAATGGCACTCCTGCTGATAAGGTTAATATTGATATCAAACCAGGCGATATACTGAAAAAAGTAAATGATAAGGAAGTAGACCCAGCTATCGATCGCTATTTTTACTTCACTAATCCATCGGCAGACAAAGAAGTAAGCCTGACTTTTGACCGTAAAGGAAAATCTGTTACGGCAATAATACATCCACAACCAAGCCTTTACATGGATTATTATGAAAAGTGGATTGATAATAATGAGGCCCTGGTTAATGAGAAAAGCAATAACCGTATTGCCTATGCCTGTATGAAAAATATGGGCCAGTCGGAATACGATAAATTCTATATCAAAATGACCCAGACACTACAGGAAAAAGAAGCACTAATACTTGACCTTAGGTATAATACAGGAGGTAATGTGCATGACCAGGTATTGCAATTCCTGTCGCAACGGTCTTACCTGAAATGGAAATACAGGGGCGAAGGCTATACCACCCAGCCCAATTTTGCCCCATCTGACAAGCCAGTTGTTCTGCTCATTAATGAACAATCGCTCAGCGATGCCGAAATGACGGCACAAGGATTTAAGGCTTTGAAACTAGGTACTATAATAGGTAATGAAACCTACCACTGGATCATATTCACCAGTGAGGGTTCATTGGTAGATGGTTCGGCAGTGCGATTACCTGCATGGGGGTGTTATAGTCTCGATGGCCAGGACCTTGAGTTAACCGGCGTTGCCCCGGACATAAAAGTAATCAACACTTTTAGAGATAAACTCAACAATAAAGACCCTCAACTGGAAACCGCCATAAAGGAGATAATGATGAAATTGGGTAAGTAAAAGAAGAAAACAATTTTCCTAATAATTCGACTTTTCAAAAAAATCTTTCAAATCAAGGGAAAACCCTGGTAATATCGGGGTGGTAACCATATCGCCTGCCACAAGTGGCCGGGCAGCCCTGTATTTACCATCCACAAGAGTATATATGTAAAAAGTATTGTCTTGTGGAGAGATGACCCAATATTCTTTCACTCCGGCCTCCTCATAAATGTCATATTTGTTGCGTAGTTCCTTGTCATTATTACCAGGGGAAAGTACTTCGGCAACTATATCAGGCGCACCAATACACCCTTTAAAATCGTATTTAGACTTATCGCAAACAACACATACATCAGGTTGCAAAACGGTATAAATAGCTTTGTCTTCAATATTCTTCTTAGGCAATCGAACATCAAATGGGGCCACAAATGCCCTGCAATCATGACCTTTTAAATACAAACTGAATTGGAAGAATAATTCACCAACCAAAGCCTGATGAGCAAAATTTGTTGGGTTAAAAGTGAATACTTTCCCATTCAAAAGCTCGACCCTATCCTCAAACTGCCATGTGAGGTAATCTGCATAGGTGTATTGTTTTGTGAAATCCAAGTCAGCTAATTGTATCATAATGATTCTTATTACAAATTTAGTAAGTATTTTAATTCCCCACCCAAAATCCCCTCACTATCCATTTTATTCCCATTTCATTAACCCCATCAATTTGTTACTTTTGCACCTGTAATGAATATCCTGCTAATACATCAGTACTTTCTGGAAGAAAATGACCCCGGTGGTAGCCGGTGGAATGAGTTTACCAGGGTATGGACCGAAAAAGGCCATACGGTTACCGTTCTGGCCGGTATGATGCACTATAATGGCAAGGAGAAAATTGCTGAATATAAGGGGCGCTACTTTGTAAACAAGCAGCAGGGGGCAGTAAATATGTGGCGTTGCCATGTGTCGGAAGCTTACAATAAGCACTTTATAGGCAGGCTTTGGGGCTATTTTTCATTCATGTTTTCGTCGCTTTATGCAGGGCTATTCAAGGCTAAAGGCAAGTTTGATGTGGTCATTGTTACCTCACCGCCATTGTTTGTAGGTGCAAGTGGTTATCTTATTTCTCGTTTACGCCGAATGCCTTTTGTTTTTGAAGTGCGTGACTTGTGGCCCGAATCGGCTATTGATACTGGGGTATTGACTAATAAGCTGGTAATAAAACTCGCCTATTTTGTTGAGGGCTTTATTTACAAACGAGCAAGGCTCATTAATGTATTGACCCCTGCCTTCTACAAATCGCTGATGGAGAAAAAAGGCATACCTGCCAATAAACTCATCCAGATTTCCAATGCATCCGACTTTAGCCTTTCTGAAAAACTACTCAAGGATTTCGATAGGGATGCCTTCAGAAAGCAAAACTACCTTGAAGGGCGGTTTGTAATTACCTATGTAGGCGCCCATGGGGTTGCCAATCATTTAGAGCAGGTATTGGATGCAGGAGAGGTGCTTAGTGATACCAACGTACTCTTCCTGTTGATAGGGCAGGGTATGGAGAAAGACAGGCTAATCAACCTGGCCAAAGAGCGCAAAATCACCAATGTACGGTTCCTCGATTCAGTTCCTAAAGCTGAGGTGTTTTGTTATATCCTAGCGTCTGAAATGGGGGCATCGGTACTCAAAAGGGTGGATACCTTTAAGACTGTGTACTCCAATAAAACCTTCGATTACATGTCCTGCAAAAAGCCCATCCTTATGGCTATTGATGGGGTGTCACGTGAATTGTTGGAAGATGCAAGTGCCGGATCATACGTAGAACCCGAAAATATATCAGAATACAACAGGGTAATCAGGCTTTATCTCAATGACCCCGAACGACTGAAAAGGGAAGGTGAAAGTGGTTACCGTTTTGCCAAAGAAAATTTCGACAGGGAAGTATTGGCCAATAAATACATAGGGCATATCGCCAATATTGTTAGGAAATAGGTAATCCTGTTGCAACAAAGTGCTTTTGAACCCCATATAAATTATGAAATTCAGCGCAAAATCACTTAGCTTTAGTTCTTGTTTTAAAACCCACTAATATGCAAGCTAATAATCCCGAAATAGGACAGTATTCAGTGATTTCGCCAAAGGCACAATTTGGCAAAAATTGCAAGGTGGGTTTGTTTTGTATTATTGAGGATGATGTGGTGGTGGGTGATAATGTAGTGATTGGAGATTATTGTAAACTGTTCAATAATGTGCGGATAGGTGATAATACCCGCCTCCAAAGCCATATAGAAATGCGCAATAATACTGTAATAGGTACTGATTGCTATATTGATTCCTATGTTGCATTTTCTGGAGAATCGGAGATTGGGAATAATGTTACTATAAGGTATAGTGCCATAATAGCCCGTGGGGTAAGGGTGGGTGACCATACTTATATATGCCCACTTGTAATGACCAATAACCTGGATACACAACGCCACTCTATTGGTGGGGCACATATCGGGTCTCATTGCTTTATTGGCACCAATGCGGTTTTAAATCATGGTATCACCCTTGGAGACCATGTTACCATAGGTTCGTTGAGCTTTGTAAATATGGATTGTGTGGATGGTAAGACCTATATTGGCACCCCGGCAAGGGAGATGGTGAAATAGGTTTATAGGGCACCTACTATTCTAGTCAAATTTATCCATCAAATTTTCGTTTTGTTGGGATATACGCCTTGGCAGGGTTAATCTATGGTGAATACCGCATAGCCATTACGTGTTCGAGGGTGTATCATATTGCGTCCAACCAGGGTCTGCATTTTTGATAACGAAGCCTTTTTAAATGTTTCATAGTAGACTCACTTGTCCTCCTCCCTTTCCACCAAAAATAGAAAAGCCTGTAAGGGGAATCCCCTAAAAATTAAAAAGCAATTTTACATTCATGAGGCGGGAGGTGAGCCTATTAGGCACAGCATATGTTTTTTGGCTGGTCCAGTCTTGAATCCAGGTATAGGAAAGTGTGTTTTGGATGCCTAGCAGATTGAATACCTCCAAACTTCCCCATATATTTTTCACATGATTGAAAAAACTGTTAGCCGGACGGTTTTTTCGTGATGGGTCGAGCAGGAGTGCAGAGAAACCTATGTCTACCCTCTTATAGTCAGGCAAGCGGAGCACATTTTTGTAAAGGCTGGTATTAGGCGGGCCTACAGGCAAGCCTGTGGCATACATCATATTCAGGTGCACCTTAAAGTTCTTATTATTAGGAAGGTAATCTTCAAAATACCCACCAAACATAAAGCGCTGGTCTGAAGGCATGGGGAAATAATTGTTGTAACCTGCTATGCCGGCACTATCTGTAACCTTCTGCATTCCTTTCATCCAGCCAATGCTAATCCATGATGTGGCATCTTTTACCAGGTCGCCATAAAGACGCACCTCGGCTCCGTATACATAACCAATGGCATCGTTTTTGCCAGTATAACGTATGCGCACATTGTCATAAATATAAGGGTCGAGGTTCCACAGGTTTTTATAATATGCCTCACCTGTTACCTTAAAAGGACGCTTATTCCACTTGTAGTTATATTCTATACCTGCTACTGCCTGAAACGATTGTTGCGCCTTAAGCTGGGTATTTACCCCCCCAGCCAGGTCACGCATTTCGCGGTAGAAGGGCGGTTGGGAATATAGTCCTGCTGATAATTTATAGAGCAGACTATCCCTATTACCGCCAGGTTTGTAAAGCAGTTGCACCCTTGGACTTACCAGGAATTCACTATTAAGCCCACTGTAATTGAACCTAGCACCAAATGTGCCACTAAGCTTGCCTAAGGTATCAAAAGAAATATTATCCTGAATAAACCCATTGAAACGGGTATAATTAAATGATGCCGTGGAATGATAGAAATAAGCCAACTTCAGATAATTGGGATCGTATGGTTGTGAAAAGCCAGCGGAGTCACGGTTTTCCCATTGGTGCAGATTGTCCGTAATATTGGTAACCGTTCCATTGACGCCAAATAGTAAGAAATTCTTCTTATTACCCGATTCATAGCTACCCCTGAAGCCTACATCGCCCACATTTACATCCAGGTAATTACGGGCATTATTCTGTATACCACCTGCACCAAGGTAAGTTTTTATTTGGCCGAAGTTAGCCTTGCTTTGGTCTGTTTGTAATTCACCAAAGAGGTATTGGCCAGTAATATCGTAGGTCTCATACTCATTGGTCTGGAAGGCTGAAGCAAGGAATTTCATTTTGAACCGGGACTCAGGGCTGCGCTGATAGGAAGCTGAGAGCCCTCCAAAACGGGAGTCGAACTGGTCGAACTCAGAACCGTTGTAGAACACATTAAGCTGGTATGCCTGATTCAGTACCCCAAAGCTTGATGTCATGGTTTCAGGGAAGAAAGAGAATCTGTTACGGGCATAATTACCTATAGCCTCAAGTTCCCATTTACTGTTAATCCTGTAATCAATTAGGGCCTGCAAATCGGTAAATGAGGGATTGTATACCCCCTTAGTAGGCTGGGCCTGTAAGATGTACTGGTTGCTTTTTTGACGGGCACCTATCAGGTAGGTCAGCTTATTGTTTTTTGAAGAACCCTCCATGTGCATGCTGGCACCTAGTAAACTAAGTGTAACTGAACTAGCAAATGCTATAGGTCGTTTATAAGTTACATCAAGCACGCTGCTCATCTTATCTCCATACTTTGCCTGGAAACCACCTACCGAAAAGTTGACATTTGATACCAGGTCGGGGTTGATAAAACTCAGTCCTTCCTGCTGGCCAGTACGGACCAGGAATGGGCGATAAATTTCGAAATCGTTTACATAGACCAGATTCTCGTCATAACTACCACC
>CANGSR010000151.1 GCA_947456055.1 Chitinophagaceae bacterium | reverse complement strand
TTCCAAAAACTGAAATTTACGCTCTATTCCATATAAGCTCTCGGCATAAGCATCAAAATGAAAACAGGCAGTGGAATTAATGTGCTTCTGCCAGTCAGACACCTTATAGTTCATAGACCGCGAACTGCCGAAAATATAAGAATCATAATGGTATTTTGGATAATTGTCGAGCCATGCCTGGGTCGACATAAAATCTTTATTTAATCCTGGGTTTGTGGCCCCATCCCGGGGAAAGTAACTATCATAGTGATACAATACCTTAAACGGGTCAAATACTATGTAGAGCACCAATAAACATAAAATAGGTGCCAGTGCCAATAATAACTTCAGGACTATCTTTTTCATTTTAGAGCATTCATTCTGTCATTATCTTGTAACTTGTATTTGGTCATTTTAAAACTGGAAATAAATAAACTGGGTATTGCTATGTACACCATAAAATAGCAATACGGCTATTCCCGTATAATATACCAACCATCGCTGCCATACCGGAAAACCCGGAAACCTTTGCGATATCTTATATTTCACCTCTACCATTTGGGCTACGAAAAATAACCCTATCCACAAAAATGCACTTGGCACCACTGATGCCAGCCCCCCCAAATGCAGGAAACCTAATCTATGGGTGTGCAATATTTGTATTAGCTCTTTAGGGGCATAAAACATTTTCTTTATTATAACTACTGCATTATGCAAACTCTCTGACCTGAAAAATATCCATGCAAATGTTACAAAACCAAACGTTAAAAGCGTACTTAGAAGGTTGTTCAATACCTGGTATCTTAATAACCCTGCTTTCGCTGCCAATTGCCGCCTGATATTACCAGTCATTCTTACAAAAACAAAACCAATGCCATGGATAGCGCCCCAGGCCAGATAAGTATAATGCGCCCCATGCCATAAACCGCTAACTATAAATACCAGCACCAGGTTGAGGTACATGCGGGGTATGGAGACCCTGTTGCCACCCAATGTTATATACAGATAATCCCTAAACCATGTAGACAAAGAAATATGCCAACGTTTCCAGAATTCAACCAGGCTCCTTGAGAAATAGGGTAAATTAAAGTTGGTCATTAACCTAAATCCCATTACCCTCGCCGCCCCAATGGCAATATCAGAGTAACCCGAAAAATCACAATAAATCTGGATGGCAAAGAAAAGAGTGGCTACTGCCATCACCAGCCCCGGATAGTTTTTGGGATGATTAAAAACAGGATCGGTAAATTGTGCAAGCCGGTCGGCAATTACCACCTTTTTTATCATACCCCAAAGCATCAACCGAAGTCCTATGGCAATATTGTCATATTCCAGCTTGTGCTCAATCCTGAACTGAGGCAAAAGGTTTTGTGGCCGCTCAATAGGCCCTGCAACCAGTTGTGGATAAAACATCACATACAAAGCGTAAATACCCGGGTGCCGTTCTGCCTTAAAATTGCCACGGTAAACCTCTATAGTATAACTCATAGCCTGGAATGTATGAAACGACAAGCCAATTGGTAGTATTATATCTATATAGGGCATGGCTGTAGCCGAATGGGAAATGTAAGACAAGTGGTTTACACTGCCAGCAAAAAGGTTGTAATATTTAAAGAAGGCCAATACGCCTATATTAGCTATAAGGCTCAAAACTAAATATGCCTTTCGCCTGCCCCCTTCAGCATTTTCAATAGCTATACCCGCCCAATAGTCAATAATAATTGTAAAAAAGAGAATTAAAATATAGATGGGGATGAAATACATGTAAAACAGGCAACTTGCCAATAAAAGATGTATCCATCTGAATTTATGGGGCAATAAGTAATAGAGTGCTGTAACGAAGGTGAAAAACAATAAAAATTCGACCGAGTTAAACAGCATAAATAGTTTTCAGAATAGCAGGAGACAAATATATTAAAATGCACCTGATTGTGTAATAAATAATGGCACTCTAGACTTAAATTGTCGGTGAAAACTAAAAAATAATTCCCATCTTCATCTTTCAGACAATTTTAGTGACGCATTGATTAACTTAGCGCAATCTGATATAGCTATGGCTCAAGATCGATCTAACTCAATATATGTAAGGTTTATAAAACCTATTATAGATTTCCTGGTGGCACTCATAATATTTTGTGCACTATCGCCAGTATTTGTGGTAGTGGTGGTTGCCCTCATAATTGCCAACAGGGGCAAACCCTTCTTTTTCCAGCTTAGGCCTGGAAAGAATGAACGTATTTTCAAGGTCATTAAGTTCAAAACAATGAATGACCGCAAGGACAAAAACGGCCAACTTTTGCCCGATGCCCAGAGGCTTACTGCTATAGGTAGTTTCATTCGCCGCACTTCGCTTGATGAAATACCACAAATGCTCAACGTGCTGAAAGGCGACATGAGCCTCATAGGTCCTCGTCCATTATTGGTAGAATACCTTCCCCGCTATGATGAAACCCAAAAGCACCGCCATGATGTGAAACCCGGCATCACAGGTTGGGCTCAGGTTAATGGCCGCAATACACTAAGCTGGCAAAAGAAATTTGAATACGACATCTGGTATGTTAATAATGTTTCCTTCCCACTCGATTTCAGGATTTTTTGGCTCACTGTAAGGAAGGTAGTTAAGTCAGATGGAATCAGTTCTGACACATCAGCCACCATGGAGAAATTTATGGGTAATTAATAAGCAAATCCTCAACTATAACCCTATTTAATCAAGCCATCTAATATGAACAAAATATTTGCCGACCCTAACTGGATATTACCCCTGTCAATTATTTTGTTGTCAATCTTCCCTATGAGGGTATTTACTACCCTGGTGCATGAAATGGGCCATGCAATTGCTGCATACATTTATTCTAAGAATAGGGTTGTCATTTACCTCGGTTCTTATGGTGATGCCAAAAACAGCAAACAAATATCATTGGGTCGTTTCGATTTCTTATTCAAACCAAATATCTTCACCTGGAAAGGTGCCATGTGCTCTTACCTGCCCGAAGGTATTTCCCTAAAGCAATCATTCATTATTACCCTGGCAGGCCCTATAGCCTCACTAATATTGGCACTTTCTGTACTTGCAGTTATTCTTTTAAAGCACCCTGCCGGACTATGGGAGCCTTTTTTCCAAATCTTCTTTTACTGGTCACTGCTTGTATTTCTCTATAATATTTTCGCCAGCCCCAGAGCCATAAATCTAGAAAATGGACATACAATTGAAAATGACGGTGCACAAATGCGGAAGTTAATGCACCGCATTAATGCACCTGTAGAGTTGGTAGATGCTGAAAATTATTTTGCTGAAAAGAAATACAGGGAAGCCCTGCCCATACTGGAAAAAATAATCAGGGATGGAACCAAAAGCCCTGACATCTACAGAATGGCTATAAATGCCCACATAAAATTAAAGCACTACCAGGAGGCCGACCAACTACAAAAACAACAGATAAACCGAATAGGCAACATAAATACCAGTGACCGCACCAGCATGGCTATATTAAAATGCCAGATCAACGGTTATGAAGAGGGTATAAAATACTGTGCCCATCTGCTGCAATTGTATGGCGAAAACATAACCATTTACAATATCTTAGGCAATGCCCTTACTGAGACCGGCAGAACTGAAGAAGCCCTGGTGTATCTGGATAGTGCACTAAAGGTAAATCCGCAATACATTGAAGCACTCATAACCCGCTCAAATACAAAAATAAAACTGGGCATGCTTGAGGAAGCCAATACGGATATTGAAGCTGCTATGGCAATTGACAATACCAATCCGCTGGTATGGAGAAACCAGGGGCTTTATAATTACCATATGTGGCGGTACGAACAAGCCATACAAAGCCTTGAAAAAGCCCTGGAACTAGACCCTGAAACACCACTAGCCAGCCAATACATCTACGAAAGCCAGAAGAAAATGGGTGAAAGGAGAGTATATAAGTAGCCCCACCCGATTGTCTTAAACACGGCAGGTTTCAATTAATGGGTTCAATGGACATCGTTTTACACCCCTTATAAACAATTCCTATTTTTAACCATTGCCTTAACAACCCAAACACTAGTTTTTGCTTTTCACTTTTAAGTTTTGGCATATCTTTGCTTTACAATGTCTGACCAAATACGGCACGAATGTGGGCTGGCTTATATCCGCCTCCTAAAACCACTTTCTCATTACCTGCTCAAATACGGCACTGCCTTTTACGGGCTTAATAAATTATACCTGTTGATGGAGAAACAACACAACCGAGGCCAGGATGGCGCAGGTGTTGCTACCCTGAAACTAAATACCGAGCCCGGCCACCAATACATGCACCGTGTGCGGGTAAGTGGCTCCCAGGCTATTTCACAGATTTTCCAGGGCATACATGCCGAGGTGGGTGAAATGGAAAAAATGTATCCCGAAATGTTACAGCATCCCGGCCTGATGAAAGGCTATCTGAAATTTATTGGTGAGGTGATGCTGGGCCACCTGCGCTATGGTACCCAGGGAAAAAACAATGTAGAGTTCTGCCACCCTTTCCTCAAGCCTAATATTAATCCTACCCGCCACCTCGCAATGGCAGGTAATTTTAATCTGGTAAATACCGATGAGCTTTTCGATATGCTTGCACAGCACCCTAGTGGGACAATGCGGGAGAGCGACCTGGGGGCTATGATTGAAACCATACACTATTACCTGTGCATGGCTGATGATACCAATCCGGCTAAACTAAATATTGAAGGCATTCTGAAACAGGCTACCACCCATTTCGATGGGGGCTATACCTTCTGCGGCCTTGTAGGCAATGGTGACAGCTTTGTAATGCGTGACCCTAATGGTATCCGCCCATGTTACTATTACGAAAATGATGAAATAGTTGTTGCTGCATCCGAAAGGGCAGCCCTGATGACCGCCTTCAACCTGAAACAGGAAGAAGTGCGCAAATTGGAACCCGGACATGCTATTATTGTTAATGCTGCTGGCAAATTCAGCAATGTAGAAATATTACCCCCTGCTAAGCACCTGGCTTGTAGTTTCGAGCGCATCTATTTCAGCCGTGGCAGTGACCCTGATATATATCGTGAGCGCATGGAACTGGGCCGCAATCTGGCCGGTACTGTATTGAAGGCCCTTGATAACCACCTTAAAAATACCATCGTTTCCTTTATTCCAAACACTGCCGAAATAGCGTTTTACGGCCTTATAAAAGGCCTGGAAGACTACCTGAAGGAAATAAAGATAAAGAGAATTCTTGCCAAGCCCAATATGCCTGAAGAGGAAATGAGGGAGCTGATAAGCCGCAGGGTAAGGATTGAAAAAATAGCTATTAAGGATGTGAAGCTCCGCACCTTCATCACCGAAGATGCAAGCCGCAACGAGATGGTGCAACACGTTTACGACATTACCTACGGCACTGTAAAACGTGATGTAGATACCCTAGTTGTAATTGATGACTCGATAGTACGTGGCACAACCCTTAAAGAAAGTATCATTAAGATGCTTGACCGACTTGGGCCAAAGCGCATTATAGTGGTATCATCTGCCCCTCAGATTCGCTACCCCGATTGTTATGGTATTGACATGAGTCGCATGGGCGATTTCATAGCCTTCCAGGCTGCGGTTGAATTATTGAACGAAACAGGTAATGGTAATACCCTTCATGAAATTTACGAAGAGTGCCTACTTGCTGAAAAAGAAGGCCGCCTGAAGGAAAAAAACTATGTAAAAGGTGTTTACAAACCATTTACCCCTGAAGAGATTAGCAATAAGATAGCCAAAATGCTTCGCCACGAAGAGGTAAATGCTGAGGTAGATGTGATTTACCAAACCATAGAAGGCCTACATGAGGCTTGTACCCATAACCTTGGTGACTGGTATTTTACAGGCAACTACCCCACCCCCGGTGGTAACAAAGTCGCCAACCGTGCCTTTATGAAGTATATGGAAAAACAGGACGGGAGGGGGTATTAAAAAAAATAAAATATCAAAAGTAAAAAGTCAAAACCCACTTTATTAAGTTTAAAGGCAAAACCTGATTGACAATAAGCCGCTTTCAAAAAATTCAATACGCATAAGTAGTCAAATAAATTAACCCTAGCCTCTTCCCCAGAACTGAAACCAAGGGAAGAGGCTAGGGTTAATATCCCTTTATACCTATAATGATATTATAATATCCAAAAACTACCTCCCTACTTTACTTACCCCTACAATGATATCAGAATCCCTATTCTCAAGGGTTATCCTCACCGAGGATTGGTTTTTTTCAGAATTCCTGAGTAATTCTAAATAGACAGGGTTGGCATCTTTTGCAATCTTATAAAAACGCTGCGAACGCAGGAAACCTACAGTGATATATCCATCATCTCCGGCAGGCCTTACAACTGCTACTCTCAGCACCATTTCTGCAGGCCTTGGTTGATTTGCAGGTATATTTTCTGCTGGAGGTACAAGTACCGAGTTATTGGATGTAGATCTGGCAGCACCTACCGGCTCCTGCCTTTTTGACTTCGACTTCATTGCAGAGCACGACATAGTGCTCATTGGCAATACGAATAAACCCAATACTGCTACAAGGCGTATTGGGCTAAGTGATTTCTTTAAATATAATTTCTTTATGGACATGAGATTCTAGGACGATAATGAACCATTGTTGTATCAGTATCAGCATACATTGGGTCTGTATCAAATGTAGTACCTGAATAAGTTGCAGGGCTGTAGGATGCTGTTGGCTGAATATTAATCATAGATACATGGGCCGAACCTGAACAAGCTGGATTAGACTGTGCATGCAACCATGCAGACAAGAGCACAGGCTGGTCGAACATAGCAGGATCGAAAACATAGGCTTTGGTACCTGTCGGGGTCTTAATATTTACCAACGGTGCCACGTGATACCACCAGGTAATGCAGCATCCACCCCATTTTTCAGCCTTTACACTTAGCCTGTCGCTGCCTGAATTGGCAAAGCTGAAGATTTTATGGGTATCGTAGTGATACATATTGTTGATAATCCAACACATTTTGTGCGCACGTGCATAGCAACCATCTTCGCAATACTGGAATGATATACAAAAGTCAACTCCATATGGACCAGGTATAGCACAACACTGATGGGTGATATAATCGAACATCAGTTGGGCAGTAGCCATATCTGGAATAACATTGGTAAGCCCTGGTGTGGTGGTATTGATAACACCTAGTGCTTCTGGCTGGTCTACAATATCCTGATTTAGGTTATTAAGGTTCATAGCAAGTCCCTCATTAACTATTTGAGCACTTAACTGCCTGCCCGCCACCTCGGCATTTGATAGTGCTTTAGCATGCATTACATTGGCTGAATAAGGATTAACAGTAACTCTTACATGCCTGTGATTATTAAATGCATCCTGCAAAGTTGCCAATACAGTAGCATCAGAAACCGTAAACAGCTCGGCCAATTGGCAGAACATTATTTCGGCAGAGCTTCCATCAGCAGCTTTTCTGATATTGGCTATGGTAACCACCTTAATATCGGTAGTAGTTATTGAAGAGGTGTTTTCACTCACGGTTGTACTCGTAGTGGGTGTTGGCTGGCCATGTGGATGAGTGCAATGTTCGGGCCTATTGCATTTCTTGCAGGCATCGGTGAAGGTGATAATACCTGCCATCACAATGAAGCATAGTATGGTGGTCAGCTTTAAGCGATTGCCACTGGTAAATTTCCCCATAACCCGATTTTTTAATAATGATTGAAAAGAATGCAATTGCTGCAAAATACACTCACAATGTACAAACCTTTATATTGTCAGCCAAAAGAATTTTACACATATATGTTTCCAATCTTTGTAGAAAAGTTTAAAATAATTTGCCTAAATTCAATGTTTTAATTTGTGTTCGCTTTTTCAAATTCCCATAATGAAACATATTGGCACCCTTGCACTAGCAATTCTGATGACAAATTTATTGTTTGCCCAAAAAGTAAATATTAATTCAAAGCTAACAGGCCACAAACAGGTAATACATAACCTTCTGGATCTGAGTGCTGCAAATAGGGAATTACATGAAAAAACTACTTTAGGCCCACTTACACAAAGAGTAGTAGCATTACGCACCAAGGATAACACCCTTAACATGATGCTCGATTCTGTTAATTTCAGATACACAGCCTACCATCGTTCCTTCTACGATTATAATGACATGATTTATGCCTATAACTATCCTTATAATTCTTCGCCCATGTTCAACTATGCAGGGGCATTTACTAAGCCACAGGTGCAATACGACACTATGCGGCATTGGGAAGTAAACCCAAACACCCTGGTTTATGGCTATTATGAAACTGGATATGCCGCCTACGACTCACGCTACAATATGACCGGATTTATGAATTTATATGCTGATAGTGCTGTATACCCCAATACACTTTTTGCAAATACATTTAACACATCCAACAATATCACCAAAGGCAATTGGTATAACTGGCGTGCAGGCGTGGCTGATAGTGCTTTCAAGCAGTTTTTCACCTATAATACAAGCAATTTACTTACTAAAGACAGTACCTACGAATACCATAGTGGAGCATGGTACCTGGTTTCCAGAAGCTTATATACCTACGACGGGCTCAATAATCTGGTAAGGATAGATAATTATGCCAATGATTCAGACACCACCTACCTGCTGCCATTGGTTGAAAAATTCAAATACGTAAACACTTACGATGCCAACAACCGCCTGCTTACAGTTTTGACAAGCATATATGACGGTAGCACATTAGGAGACTATGTAAAAGATACTTTTAGTTATACAGGCACCTATGCTTTCCATACAGCATGGAGGGAAACACAATGGGATGCAATAAACAGATATTGGGCACCCATGTTTAACATGACCAAGCACCTGAATATTAGTGGCCAACCAGATACCGTAAATATCATGGGTTTTGATAGCTTGCTCAATAGTTGGATACCACAAACCATGAATATTGTAAGCTACAACTCAATGAGTAATCCTGATACCATGAAGGATTACGAATACAATTTCACCTCCTTCCCTGCCACCCCTACCTATACTACTGTGTATTATTACGACACATTCCGAATGAGCCTGGACGTAACCAATAATTGCATGAGTACGGCAGATGGATGGAGGGTTTACCCTAATCCTGCCCATAGCCAGATAAATGTAGTAAATGATGTGGCGATGAGGAATAACACATTAATCCTGAACCTGACCAATGTACTCGGCCAAAAAGTGCTGGGTGTAACAACAAATGGTCAATCCATAACAAGTATTCCTACCCATGATTTACTGCCAGGAATCTATGTGTTGACCATAAACGATATGCAAGGACAAATGGTGCATCATGAAAATGTGGTCATAAAGTAAAGGGCATTAGGTAAAAACCAAAACCCCTATTATAATAGTATCTTCAGTCGTTCTTTTGAAGATACTGGTGCATGTTATAGGCCATCTTGACCCCAAAGAACTGCACCCTGAATGGGATTTATGGAAATACCTGATAGGGGTTGTATTTGCTTTAGGTGGTTTACTCACCATAGGTGTACTGATTTACAACTATCATAAAGGTGAAGCTAAAAAGCAAAATTATTAGAGTGTTCGTCAAGTCCCAAAAACTATTCCTTAAATTTGACAATGGCATCGGTAGTACCCATATCCATTAAGAAAGTAAATGCATCAGGCATAATTGATGAGCAGGATTTGCTGGCCACTGAGGAGCCGCTAGAAATACGACTGGAATATGGTACTGCTAAAACTCTGGTAACCAAAAATATTTCGGTGACCATGCGCACTCCCGGTAATGATGCCGAACTGGCTAGCGGGTTTCTCTACACCGAAGGCATCATCAAATCATATACCGATATTAGTTCAATAACCCATTGCGGCAAGAATAAGGACAATATTATTTGTGTGCGGCTAAAGGAAGATTTAATTCCCGAGGTGGGCAAACTAGAGCGCAATTTTTATACTACATCCAGTTGCGGTGTATGCGGCAAGGCATCAATAGAATCTGTAAAAACAGTCTGTACCCTACCCGAGTCATTCGACAAGATAAGGGTAGCAGCTAACCTTATCTATAGCCTGCCATCTATATTGCGTAGTAAGCAGGATGTGTTTGAAAACACTGGTGGCCTGCATGCCTGCGGCCTGTTCGACACCATGGGTAACCTATTGTTGATGCGGGAAGATGTAGGCCGGCATAATGCCCTGGACAAACTAATAGGCGCAAGCATGGCGGCAGGGTATATGCCCTTAAACCAGTATATACTATTACTAAGCGGCAGGGCTAGCTTCGAACTGGTGCAAAAGGCGGTGATGGCAGGTATAAACATTGTAGCGGCTGTAGGTGCCCCATCGAGCCTGGCAGCTGAAATGGCCGAAGAATGGGGCATGACCCTAATAGGTTTTTTGAGGGGCGAACGCTTCAATATATATTCAGGTGCGGAAAGAATCTTAATTTAGCAGAATTATTTGAGCAGTATGAAAATCAGGATAAAAGGTAATTCAATTCGGTTGAGGTTGTCTAAGAGTGAGGTGGAACGTTTTGGAAAAGAAGGCTATCTACAGGAATCCACCCATTTTGGCAATGCTACTTTTTCTTATGCCTTAAAGCAGGCAGCTATTACCAATTTAGGTGCTGACTTTAAGGATAGTACCATCACAGTTTTTGTACCTACCAATATTGCCACAGAATGGGTAAGCAATGATATTGTAGGTTTTGACTACAATATGGATTTACCAAATGGCGACAAACTCTACCTGCTGGTAGAAAAAGATTTCAAATGCCTTGATAATACCCACGAAAACCAGGATGATAATTATGAACATCCGAAGGGGGTGTGCTAGAGGCGATTGCATTGCCGATTACTTTAATACGTAGTCCGAAACATCTTTGGGGCAATGATGGGAAATTACAAATAATCACATATAATTATAAACCAATTACTTACAACCAAACGATGGTTCTTCAGGAATTATTGTGAACGGTTTTTAAGGTAAAAGTTGTAAACGCCAAATCACCACCTTGATTGCGAATAATTGTGAATTGGATATTAGTATTGACAAACAAGGATCGCTTAGTTTAGTTCTAAGTTTTAATGTCAAATTC
>CANGSR010000150.1 GCA_947456055.1 Chitinophagaceae bacterium | reverse complement strand
ATGCGTTCACCAAAGACAAAGAAGAGCAAAACGATGCTCATAGTGCTATCCATATCCTAAGCAGGTATTTTACCTGGATATTACTTTCATTGGCTTTATGCACTGCGGTTTACTGGTATTTTGTAGACCCTGCAAAAATAATCACTAGTGTTACTGCCATGCTAATTGTGGCTTGCCCATGTGCCTTATTGCTTTGTGTCACCTTTACCAATGGTAACTTGTTGCGCATATTCAGTAATAATGGGTTGTTTTTGAGGGATGCAACTGTGATAGAACAGCTGAGTAAAATAAACCATATAGTTTTTGATAAAACAGGTACCATTACCGAAGGTGCTAATGGGCAAAGTTTGCTAACCGGGCATCAGTTATCAGAGTATGAAAAGAATGTAGTACTTACAGCCATTAAACCCAGTAAGCACCCTAATAGTAGGGCTTTGGCTCAATATTTGGGTTCAAGACCTGTAACAATCTGTACCGAATGGAAAGAATTCGCAGGTAAGGGTATCGAAGCGGTTATTGAAGGAATAAAAGTAAAAGTAGGTTCTTCAAGTTTTGTGGGCCTGAATAATGGCGGCTCAACTGAAGAAAAAGCAACGGTATATATTAATATAGATGGGAAAATTACTGCATTCCATACCCGTTCGGTTTTCCGCAATTCTATACCTCAAATGATTCCACGCCTGGGTCAGGATTATAAATTGTCCCTCCTTTCTGGTGATAATGACAAGCAACGGAATATATTGGAAGATCTCTTTGGTAGGAGTAGTGAATTGTTGTTTGAACAAAAGCCTGTTGATAAGCTTCAATATATCGACCAGCTTCAGAAAAATGATAGCAGTGTAATGATGATTGGTGATGGGCTGAATGATGCTGGTGCATTGCAGCAAAGTAATGTAGGTATTACCCTGGCCGATGATATCAATAATTTCACCCCATCGTGCGATGCCATACTTGATTCTAAACGATTTGAATACCTGCCTGCCATCATGAGGCTCGCCAGGGCTTCCAGATACATCATAGGCGCCAGCTTTTTTGTGTCTATCATCTACAATATCTGCGGTTTATCCATTGCCATGCGTGGCGAAATGAGGCCAATGCTTGCAGCTATTTTGATGCCTTGCAGCACTATAAGTATCGTAATTATTTCGAGTGGGGTTAGTAGCATAGTAGCCCGCAGACTAGGCCTTACGCTTAAGATTAGAGAATAATAATTATGAGATTGATTTTAATCAGTTAAATACTTGAGGCTAGTCATAAAATACCTCTGTATCCACTAATATTTTTGTAACCATAAATAACTGTATTGAGTATGAGCGCACTTTATATGTTGGTTATCGTGAGTATATGTGTTGCCGCTCTTTTTCTGGCAGCATTTATATGGAGCGTAAAAACCAACCAGTACGAAGACCAAAAAGGAGCATCAATGAGAATGCTGTTTGACGACGAATTTCAGAGAGACATATATAAATAAACCAAGTAAAAAACAAATATGAGTAATTCTTTTGAAGGATCAATGGGAACATCAGTACAAACTGATAAATTCTTTTACGATAATAAAATCGTAAAATGGTTTGCCTACGCCACTATACTGTGGGGCATCGTGGGCATGCTTGCGGGTATCGTAGCCGCCTTCCAGCTTGTGTATCCGGGCTTAAATATGGATATGGCTGCTACAACATTTGGTAGGGTTAGGCCGGTGCATACAAATGCGGTCATTTTTGCATTTGTAGGTAATGGTATCTTTATGGGAGTTTATTATTCTCTTCAGCGCTTGTGTAAAACCAGGATGTTTAGCGATGCCTTGAGCAAACTGCATTTCTGGGGATGGCAGTCCATTATCGTGCTTGCAGCTGTTACTCTGTTAGCAGGTTTTACTACCGGTAAGGAGTATGCTGAATTAGAGTGGCCAATCGATATTTTGATAGCCCTTATCTGGGTGGTATTCGGTATCAATATGTTCGGTACTATTATCAAAAGGCGTGAGCGTCACCTTTATGTGGCTATTTGGTTTTATATCGCAACATTTGTTACGGTTGCCATGCTACATATTGTGAACTCATTTGAGATTCCATTTAGCATGATGAAATCCTACTCCTGGTATGCAGGCGTTCAAGATGCATTGGTACAATGGTGGTATGGTCATAATGCGGTGGCATTCTTCCTGACAACTCCATACCTGGGTTTGATGTATTACTTCATTCCTAAAGCATCTGGTCGTCCAGTTTACTCTTACAAACTATCTGTTATCCACTTCTGGGCATTGATATTCCTGTATATCTGGGCTGGTCCTCACCACTTATTATACACTGCATTGCCTGATTGGGCACAGTCATTAGGTACTGTATTCTCAATTATGTTGATTGCTCCATCATGGGGTGGTATGTTGAATGGTCTTTTGACCCTCCGTGGTGCATGGGACAAGGTTCGTGAAGAGCCAGTATTGAAGTTCATGGTTGTGGCGGTAACTGCTTATGGTATGGCTACATTCGAAGGCCCAATGTTGAGCTTGAAGAGTGTAAATGCAATCAGTCACTTCACCGATTGGACTATAGCACACGTACACGTCGGTGCGCTTGGCTGGAATGGTTTCCTTACTTTCGGTATGTTATATTATTTGATACCAAAAATATTCAAGACTAAGTTATATTCTTTGAAGCTGGCTAATAACCACTTCTGGATTGGTACCCTGGGTATTATATTCTATGTGGTTCCAATGTATTGGGCTGGATTCATGCAGAGTCTTGCATGGAAGGAATTTACTGCAGAAGGAACCCTGAAATATCAGTTCCTGGATACAGTAAAACAAATGCAACCTTTCTACATGATGCGTGGTATTGGTGGTGTATTGTTCCTTGTAGGTGCTTTAATAATGGCTTATAACCTTATTAAAACTATGCAAATGGGTACTGCACAAAACGAGGAGCCAGCAGAAGCAGCACCGTTGGCTAAAGTATATGTACCACATTCTACCGAATACTGGCACAGGTGGATTGAAAGCCGTCCAATTCAAATGTTGGTGTTCAGCCTTGTAGCAGTAGCCATTGGTGGTGCAATAGAGATGATACCTACTTTCATGGTTAAGTCTAACATTCCAACCATTGCAAGTGTTAAACCATATACTCCACTTGAATTACAAGGTAGGGATATCTACATCCGTGAAGGTTGTTACCTATGCCATAGCCAAATGATTCGTCCATTCAGGAGTGAGGTGGTAAGGTATGGTGAATATAGTAAGGCAGGCGAGTTTGTTTATGACCATCCATTCCAGTGGGGTAGTAAGCGTACTGGTCCGGATTTGGCGAGGATTGGTGGTAAATATCCTAATAGCTGGCACTTCAACCACATGTACGAGCCATCGAGCATCTCTCCGGGAACCATCATGCCAAGGTATATCTGGTTGTTTGAGAACAATTTGGATACAGCAATTACACCAGCTAAAATCAGGGCTATGCAAACATTAGGCGTGCCATATCCTGCAGGTTTCGACCAGGTTGCTAATAAAGATTTGATTATCCAGGCAAATGGTATCGCACTTGATTTATCTATGAATAATATTAAAATAAAGAGCAACAAGGAAATTATAGCACTGATTGCTTACCTGCAACGTGTAGGTACTGATATTAAACTGGAACAAAAAGTAACCGCAACCGCTAACTAAAATTGTAACATAACAAATCATGAAATTCATACATTATCTCGAAAAGATCACAGGCGTTGGGATTTATCCACTCGTATCACTGATGATATTCTTTGTATTCTTCTCCGTTCTTCTTTTGTGGATTGGTAAAGCAGACAAGAAATATATCGATGTACTCAAGAATATACCGTTTCCGGGTAATGAAGCAGAATAATTATTTAATAATAACAAACAGGCATAATCATGCGCTCAAAAAATAAAATATCAATCATTATAGCGGCAGCGCTGCTAGTATTTCCCTCTTTAGTATTTGCTGCAGGAAGCCCGGCAAAAGGAGAAAGTTATAATATGGTGCTTATCAGCCTGATAAGCCTGATGCTCATCCTCTTGTTTGTTATAGGTATGCTTGCCAATACGCTACGTGTTTTAAGTGGTGTAGCCAGGGATAAGATACGTAAAGACCGTCAGTCAACCGGGTCAAACATTGCCAAGGCACTATTGCTGGTATTAGCTTTAAGCTTCCCGGCATTAGGTAATGCTGCAGAGGCTATTACTAAAGCAGCGGCTCCAGCTTCAAATTACATTAGTGGCATACCAGCAGATGACTATTACTTAATTATCTCTGTTCTATTGCTTGAGCTGATAGTAATATTTGCACTGGTTATGTACATCGGCACCATGCTCAAAATTTTGAAGAGCAAGCCTGAAACTGCTACTGCCGGTGCTGTAGCAGCACCTCAGGAAAGTTGGTTCTGGGATAAATTTAATGCAGCTGCTACTCTTGAAAAAGAAAGAGACATTCTTATGGACCATGATTATGATGGTATCAAAGAATTGGACAACAGCTTGCCTCCATGGTGGAAATACGGTTTCTATATAACCATAATGGTAGCTTGTGTTTATATCTATCGCTTCCATATTTCTCATGATGGTATGAGTTCTAAAGAAGAATATACCGAAGCAATGGAGCAGGGTGAAGCAGATAAGGCGGCTTATCTGGCTACTACTGGTAACAATGTAGATGAAAATACTGTTAAGATGCTTACAGAACCAAATGAAATAGCAGCAGGTAAAGAGTTATTTGGTAAAAATTGTATTGCATGTCACCTAGCTGATGGTGGTGGTGTTGTAGGACCAAACCTTACCGATGAATACTGGTTGCATGGTGGTAGCATTAAGGATATCTTTAAAACTATTAAATATGGATGGCAGGAAAAGGGTATGAAGAGCTGGAAGGATGATTTCTCTGCAAAGCAAATACAACAATTGGCTAGCTACGTAAAATCACTAAAAGGCACACACCCTGCAGTACCTAAGGCAGCACAAGGTGAGTTGTATATCGAAGCAGCAGCAGCTGCGCCTGCTACCGACAGTACCAAAAAAGGCAGCGATAGTACAAAAGTTGAAAAGAGTAAGTAGTTCAAACATTATAAAGTAATTAGGATGTTTTTGAATTAAAGATTTGGTACTCTTTTTTAAGCGGGTACCAAATCTTTTTTTATTGGTTTGGGTTTTGAGAGTTTGGGAATTAAAAAATTAGATAATGAGCAGTAATCAGGTAAAACCTTCATTTAGGGATAAGGTAGCAACGGTAGACCAGACAGGTAAGAGGATATGGATGTTTCCCCAAAAACCTGAGGGCAAGTTTTATAATGCAAGGAAAATTGTAACCATAATTTACCTTATTGTATTCTTTGGGTTGCCTTTTGTAAAGTATAATGGACATCCTATTTTCCTCCTAAATGTATTGGGGCGGAAGTTTATACTTTTCGGTCAGATTTTCTGGCCACAGGATTTCTTCATTTTTGCCATCGGGATGGCATTATTCATCGTATTTATTGCACTTTTTACAGTAGTATTTGGGCGTGTTTTCTGTGGATGGGCCTGCCCCCAGACTGTATTTATGGAAATGATTTTCCGTAAAATTGAATTCTGGATTGAGGGCGACGCAGCTGAACAAAAAATGCTGGCCAAAGCACCATGGGATGGTAAAAAAATAGGTAAGAAACTGGCTAAATGGACTTCCTTCTGGCTAATGAGTTTCCTGATTGCCAATACTTTCCTTGCATATCTGATAGGGGTAGATGATCTAAAACTAATGGTCACCGAGCCATTTTTTAAGAACGTAGGCACTTTCATGTCATTGGCGCTCTTTACAACCATTTTCTTCTTTGTTTACCTTTGGTTGCGTGAGCAGGTATGTACCGTAATCTGTCCTTATGGCCGTATGCAGGGAGTATTGCTCGACCGTGATTCTGTTATTGTTTCTTACGATTATACAAGAGGAGAGGAAAGGGGTAAGTTCCATAAAAACGAAGAAAGGACAATAGGCGATTGTATAGATTGTGCCCAATGCGTAAAGGTTTGCCCAACTGGTATTGATATCCGTAATGGTACCCAATTGGAGTGTATTAACTGTACCGCTTGTATTGATGCCTGCGATAAAATGATGAATGCAGTAGGCCTGCCAGAAGGGCTTATTAGGTATGCAAGCGAAAATAGTATTGCTAAAAAGACCTCATGGAAATTAACCTGGAGGATGAAGGCTTATAGTGTGGTAATGTGTTTGTTATTAGGTGTTTTGGTATGGCTACTAGCTACCCGTACTGATGTTGGAATCACCGTGTTGCGTGTACCTGGACAGCTTTATCAGGAATGGCCTAACCACCAGATGAGTAATCTGTATACCTACAAAATGCTGAATAAGACCTTCAAGGATAAGGAGTTAAAACTAAAACCCGAAAACTTTAAAGGGGAAATCAAATTGGTGGGTGAGAATAAATTTTTAATACCTAAGAACGGGTATACTATTGGTACCATGTTTATTTATATAAATGATGATGAGGTAATAAATCGTAAAACAGTATTGAAAATAGGGGTCTATGAAAACGGAGAAAGGATATCAACAATTTCCACTGCGTTCCTGGGGCCATTTAATGGTAAATAATTAAAAACATTTTTTATGAAAATAGGATGGGGTTGGAAAATAGCAGGATTATACAGCATATTTGTAGTATTAATCCTCATATTAGTCATAAAGGCTAATAACCAGCATATCGATTTGGTATCGAAAGATTATTATGATGCAGAAGTAGGGTATCAGAAAGTGCTGGATGCAGGCAAAAATCAGGCATCATTATCTAAGTCACTGAATATTCATGCCAATAGCAGCGATGTGGTAATTGAATTTCCCGATGAGTTTAAGAGCAAAGTCTTAACCGGTGATATTCAATTTTATGCTCCTGTAAATTCTGAATGGGACAGGACTTTTAAAATTAATGCACAGAATAACACATTCTCTATACCTCGTAACGACCTAAAGAATACAAGGTATACGATAAAGATAAGCTGTGTGGTAGATGGTAAAAATTATTATCAGGAATCAGATATATACTTGCACTCCTAATGAATACACTAACCTGGACAATGGCGTTTGTAATGGGCTTCACTGGCAGCCTGCATTGTGCAGGCATGTGTGGCCCTATAGTCTGGATTATGCCCTTCCAGGCTTTCAATGGCATAAAGAAACTATTGGCATTGGCATTATACCATGCAGGCCGTATATCAGTTTATGCCTTGTTAGCTTTGGTACTCCATTCTTTTCGTGGTTTGTTTGAGCCTAAAGTACAACAGTATATATCTATTGGGTTGGGTGCTATTCTGCTTATTGTAGGCATTTTATCATTCATTCCCAATCACTCTGCAAAATTCAAACTGCCCTGGGCCGATATGGTGAAGACACAATTAAGCCACATCATAGGCCGCCCAGGTTTAAGCACCTTATTAATTTCGGGTATGCTGAATGGCCTATTGCCTTGTGGCCTGGTATATATGGCCTTGTCAGCCAGCCTTGCAGCAAGCAGTAGTGCACAAGCCGCAGGTATGATGTATGTATTTGGTATAGGTACTTTACCTATGTTGGTGAGCATCACCTTACTGAAATCAAAACTCTCCTTTATTCGCACAAATAGTGTTCGCCAATTAGTGCCAGTAGTGGTTTTTGCTTTTGGTTGCCTTTTTATCCTCCGTGGTATGAACCTGGGTATTCCTTATCTAAGCCCCAAAGTTGTTGTTGATCAACATACTATCAAATCATGTTGTTGCCATAAGAAGTAATAACTTCACCAAATACATTACATAATATAGTCTGATTGGGAAAGTAAATCAAAATGAAACTGGATTACCATCATCAGACCATTGGGCAGCTTATATTTAGGAATATCCCTTAATTACTATAAACAGTTCTACATTAGCTTTCAGTGCTAAATGTATATTAGGGCCTCGTAATTCAATTTTTGCACTCCTGCCTAATATTAACCTCTTAATTTAAATAGCTGATTATCTTAACCGTACTATAGGTTCGCTTGCAAGTGACAACCCCGGTTGGTCTACAAGTAAAAGGTGTCATTTGAAGTCAACAAAAAAAAGCCCTGATAAGGCTAACCCCATCAGGACTTTTAACTTTTGACTTTTAACTTTTAAATTTAACGAGCAATATTCACAGCCCTTAGTTCGCGGATTACCGTTACTTTAATCTGGCCTGGGTATTGCATTTCTTTCTGGATTTTATCTGCAATTTCGAAAGACAGACGCTCACTGTCTGCATCGCTGATTTTTTCAGCTTCTACCATCACACGTAGTTCACGGCCGGCCTGGATGGCATATGCTTTTTCAACTCCGGTATAAGCCATAGCCAGGTTTTCGAGGTCTTTGATGCGCTGTAAGTAGCTTTGCATCATTTCGCGCCTTGCACCTGGGCGTGCACCACTAATGGCGTCACATGCCTGAACAATAGGGGATATGATGTATTGCATTTCCATTTCGTCGTGGTGGGCACCAATTGCATTAACAATAGAGGCATGCTCACCGGCTTTTTCAGCCAGTTTAGCACCCAGTAATGCGTGGCTCAATTCTGTTTCTTCATCAGGAACCTTACCTATATCGTGCAGCAAACCAGCACGTTTAGCAAGTTTCACCACTTTTTGGCCAAGGCCTAACTCTGCAGCCATTAAGCCACAAAGGTTGGCAGTTTCTTTTGAGTGCATCAACAGGTTTTGGCCATATGATGAACGGAATCGCATTTTACCTACTATACGCACCAGGTCCTTATGCAGGCCATGGATGCCGAGTTCGATAATGGTACGCTCACCGATTTCCATAATCTGCTCTTCCAATTGCTTGCGGGTTTTCTCTACCACTTCCTCTATACGGGCAGGGTGGATACGGCCATCCTGAACCAGGCGTTGCAGGGAAAGGCGGGCCAACTCACGGCGAAGTGGGTCAAAACAGCTTAATACAATAGCTTCGGGGGTGTCATCAATAATAAGGTCAACACCGGTTGCTGCTTCCAGCGCACGTATATTACGACCCTCACGGCCAATAATCTGGCCCTTGATTTCATCGCTTTCGAGGTTGAAAACAGTAATTGCATTTTCGATGGCCTGCTCAGAACCAAGGCGTTGTATGCTCTGGATAATGATTTTCTTGGCTTCTTTTGAGGCATTCAGTTTAGCTTCCTCCATTATATCCTTCACATGCGACATAGCACGTGTGCGGGCTTCTTCCTTAATTACTTCTACCAGTTCAATCTTCGCTTGCTCGGCTGATAAACCGGCTACTTTTTCAAGGCGTTTTACATGTTCCTCATGATGGCGGTCCAGTTCGGCACGTTTGATATTAAAAGCTTCTGTCTGGCGTTCAAGATTTTCCTTAAGAGCTTCGTTGTCTGTTACCTGGCGTTGTAATGCTGATGTTTTGTCGTTTAAAGATTGTTGTTGGGCTTTTAACTTTGTTTCATTTTCAACCAGCTTCAGGTTTCTTTGGGTAACTTCTTTTTCGTGGGTAATTCTTAATTGTGAAAAATGTTCTTTTGCTTTTAGTAGTTCTTTTTCTTTAATTGTTTCAGAAAGTGTATTGGCATCTTCGATTGTTTTTTTTGCTTGTGCCTCAGCTCTTTTAATTAATACTTCTGCTTCATCAACTTGTTTCTGCGTATTTTTTGCGAATATTATTTTGCCTACAAAGATTCCTCCTATCAAGGCCACGATCGCGGCAACCAGTGCGATCATGATTTCGGTTGCTCCCATAATTCTTTTTTAGATTTTATAAAATTAAAATATATTTCAAAGAACCCATAAATATTAAATTGCATATATTTTTAATGGGTTTAGACTTAGCGAACAAAGTTAAGCAAACATTTCGGTATAGCTATATTGGCCGCCATACAATTAAAACCGTAATGTTTAAAACTTCTTAACAATAAAATCATAGTACAAATTACCTTTAGGCAAAATTCACTAACCATCGTTTTTTGATTTAGTACCTATGATTTTGCCACTCGCCTATGGCTATTGTAATGTTTCGGTAATGCCCTTAAGGGGCGAGTCTTCTCATAGGGCAGAGCAGACCTCCCAATTATTATATGGGGAACGAATGGAAATTATCGAACTTAATAATAGGGATTGGGCTAAAGTACGTTGTGCATGGGATGGATATGATGGATGGTGCAAAAAATCCCAGCTAACGGTTATTTCAAGAAAGGATTTTTTGAAGCCGCTCAAGTTTATGGCAGGCACTAATACTGACAGGATAATATTGCAGGATGGTGACTTATGGTTGCCTGCTGGGTGTGATCTTATTGGTTATAAGGGTGGTAAGCTAATACCTGTGAAAGACCATGGGAAGTATAAGGGTAAGAAAATTGCTATTAGCGAGGTAAAGCCAGATTGCGATAATCTAAGAAAAGCTGCAATGCAATTTATGCACGCCCCATACCAATGGGGAGGAAGGAGTATTGCAGGTGTAGATTGCTCCGGGCTTACCCAAATGGCTTTCAAAATGTGCAATATACCTATACTCCGGGATGCCAGCCAACAGGCAACCCAGGGGGAACTGGTAGATTTTCTGCAACATGCCCAATGTGGCGACCTGGCCTTTTTTGATGATAAAGATGGCAGGATAGTGCATGTAGGTATGTTATTGGATAACCAAAACATTATTCATGCCACCGAAACATCGGGCAGGGTGGTAATGGACAGGATTGACCAGGGTGGTATAATTAGTATATCATTGCGTAAGCGCACCCACAACCTCAGAATGGTGAGAAGGATGGTGAAGCCTATTTAGCATTAATTTATTAATTTTCTGGTTTTTGATTCAGGATTATTACCCAAATACATTTTTCAATGATTAGCCCGAAAACCGGAAACCGAATTATTTCACATCCATATTTTCCGGGCATTTTCCTGTTTTTTATTTTTTTAGCTATTGCATTGTGCGTTTACCAGGATTATGGAGTTGCATGGGATGAACCATTGCAAAGGGGGCCTGGTCTTCTGAGTTATAATTATATTTTCCTTGGAAATAATGAGTTGCTGACCAGTCCAAACGATAACCATGGAACCGGGTTTGAGTTATTGCTCATTGTCATTGAAAAAGCAATGCACATATCTGATTCCAGGGATGTCTACCTCATGAGGCATCTGGTTACCCATGTCTTCTTTTTACTGGGT
>CANGSR010000149.1 GCA_947456055.1 Chitinophagaceae bacterium | reverse complement strand
ATGCTTCTAATGGCATTGATATGATTCCTTGATGGGCATAAGGCCAGAATAGAATAGCTATAAGGTAGCCCAATACCCCTACTACAACCATTTGGGTGATCAGCTTTTTGTTGAGTACGGCTTTAAGCTGACCAGTAAGAAATGAATAGGCAAAAAGGAATAAACCCAAATAGGCAATCAACAAGAAACCACCTATACGCACACCCATAGCCCAACCTATACTACAAACCAGTCCGAAAATATGCTTGGCATTGGGATTTGGTAGAGATTTGAGGAATAGTAAAATAAAGTAAATACCGGCAGTATAACCCACTGAAAACGGTATATCCTTAGGATTTGCGAAGTTGTGGCCAAACCAGCTTGGAGATAAAACTAAGAATACAAGGGTAAGAATTGCAGCCCCCCAGCCACCTAAAAGTCGGGCCAACTTACCTGCATAAATAATACCGATAGCACCCACTAATGCATTAAAAAAGTGCATAGTAGTATAGTGGTCCCAAAGGTGAACTGTATGGTAAAATGTAGCTGTTATAAAATCGAAAATACCACCATAGTATTGGATACCCGATGGATTTGTTGCTCCAGGCGCTATACCGGTTTGGGCAGAGGTGTCATTACCAAAGAAGTAATTGAAAATGCTATTCCCATAATCGAAATGCCAATGCTCGTCACCGGTTATGGCAAACTGAAAACTCAAAGCCGGCATGATGATTACCAACAACAAAGCCAATACATTAAATGCCGACCTTGACAAGATATACTTTTTCTCCTCAGGAGTAGCAGTGGAAGGAATCCTGAAAGGCATGATAAAACTATTATAAAACCATAGTCTCATGGAAATTGACAACACACCAATTAACATTAAAAATGAATCCTTTATAACGTTTACCTTACTTTCTGGTTGATTTACCCAATTGATAGGCATCTCTACTATTGCAATCCCATTTAGATCTGCCTGATAGAGCAGTTCCACATCATGTGCCCAACCCGTGCTATGCATACCACCAAACAACCAGGTAGCCACATGCCCGGGATACAATTTAAAGCCACATTGGGTATCCTTAAGTTGCAGGGAGGTAAAAACCTGAACAATACTGTTAAAAACCCCTCCTATAATCCTACGGCTTTGTAACGCTTCAACTTTACCATCTTCATGCTTACGGCTACCAATATAGATAGTATGGTCGCCATTAAATAAGCCCTTATCCTTTTTCAACCAGTTGAGCAGCTCAACAGGCTTTGTTGACATATCAGCATCAAGGGTTAATACATAATCGCCCTTTGCAAGGCTTACGCCTTTTTTCAATGCCCCACCCTTCCCTGCATTTTTGGGCAATACTTCTATATGTACCTTTTCCTTAAGCTGTGGGTATTTGGCTTCAACCGCCTGCTTTGTTTTAGCTGCAGTATCATCCTTGCTTCCATCATCTACTATGATTGCCTCGTATTTGCCGGGCCATTTTTCGTTGAATTCGGCTAGCCCCTGTAGCATCATATCTATGCGGGCCGACTCATTGTAACAAGGTATGATGAGGGATAGCAGTATGCTACCCGGATTTATAGATTCTGTATTTATTGCTTGTGAAGGCTGTGGCTTCTTCATTGCTTCAATAATATTATTTATTTAATTGACCTATATAAACCCAATCACCCTGGATATTGGTGCACTCATTATCCTTAATCTGTATCTCATGTTGCAGGTATGCAGCAATAGGATAAAAATTAAGATGGAGGTCCATAGTGAAATAATAGTAACGTTGGCATGGGGTAACGATGATTACCTGCTTCCTCGCTACCCTCTTCAATTCCTTAATAGCTTCTGGCAATTCACGCAGATGCTCTATGGTATGCGAGCAGGTTACAATATCAAATGCATTTTCCTCAAATGGCAACTTGTAGATAGTACCTTTTTTGTAGTCGCTATGCTTCAGGGTATCAACCTTGTCATAAAGGTCGCAACCTGTGGTTTTAAGAGATGAATGCTCGGCAATATAATTGAGTAAGAAACCACGGCCACAACCCACATCGAGCAGTGTTTTGGCACCCTTATCCAGTTTCTCAACTACATACCTTACACTTGGCGTATTCATATCGGTAGGACGGTCGTAGGCAAGGCAATCAAGGTTACGGTAAACCTCAGAGAACTGCTCCTCGGTAAGTCCGTAAGCAATATCCTTGAAATCCATGTAGAGCCGCACATTCTTACCCTTAAACCAGATATGAAAAAACGGATACATAAACCACCGGGCATCCCTTAATGATGGCGGTAGCCAAAAATCCATTACATACCTGATTGCATTTGTTATTGAACGGTTCATTAGTACTCTAAATATTATAATAGTTAAGCTATACGCAAATGTCACCTATTTTACTCCTCCCTTCCCTTCTATGCCTATGAAATAACCCTAAATTCACATGCAAATTGAAGAAAACATAATGCGAAGGTTCAAATTAATATTTTAGCTCATTGTCGCTATGAGCCTATTTAAAAGGATAATTTTCAAAAGTAATTAAAGTTGCTAAATTTACAGCCCTAAATAATGCTAAACCACAATTTTTATGGATCTTAAGGAGCTTGAATCTGGTGTAAACCCCGAAGTACATTGGTATTACCAAAGTAAAATATTGCCATTGATTAATTACACCCGTAAAGTTCTGAAAACCAGCCAAGGCCTTACTATAGTAGATGTAGGTTCAGGATCAGGATTTTTTGCCATATCATTGGAGAAAAAATTCAAAGACCAGATTAAGAAAGTTTACCTGGTTGATATCAATTATACTGCCGAAGAAATAGCCGAGACCAGGGGTGCAAAAATTGAAAAGGTTTTAAGTATCCCCGCCCGCATAGAGAATGGCCTGGTGATTTTAATGGATGTACTGGAGCACCTGGAAGACGACCTAAAAATGCTCAACGAAATAAAAGCAGCAGCAAAGGGGGACAATAATTACTATTTCATCACAGTACCTGCGTTCCTGAGCCTATGGAGTGGGCATGATGTATACCTGGGTCATTACCGCCGCTACAAAATTGACATGCTGAATGGCGTGCTCAATAAAGCCAAATACAGCATCAAAAATAGCTACTACCTCTATGGCACCCTCTTTCCTATGGTATGGCTTGCCCGCAAGCTCGACAATATGAAAAAGAAGGAAGCCACATCTAACATGAAACCATTTAACCCATTGGTAAATAAGGTATTATTAGGCCTCACCTCAATTGACATGGCATTATCCAGCATAAACAAAATCGCTGGTGTGACTTGTGTATCGGAGGGGAAGATTTAGGGGGTCAAGTCTATTTAAAAATTATAAAAAAAATGCAGTTTTGACAACTTTTCAAAAGTTGTCAAAGCTTTGTAATAAAATACCTTAATTGGTGTTTTCACCAACAATCTTTTTCCTTACTAAATTCATTTGGTTGGGGTTAGTTTTTAGGCTACCAAGCAAATTTTAACAAATAACATATATTAGCATTGCGTCATAATTATTATTAATTATTTTATGTAATTAAAATGTCTTTAGTTTACTATTCCATTTAGGTATGATAATTGAAAGGGCTTAGTATGAAAATTCTTTACTAAAGGATATTGGAAGGCTTTTTCCTTATCACCTGAATCAATAGAAGAGGACAGCATGAAAATAATTGCTTGTATTGATGTATCAAATTTATCGTTAAATTCTTGAAGAAAATCGAAGCCATCCATTTCAGGCATATTTATGTCAAGAAAAATTATTAACTTCTCCTTACTCACTAGATTTACATTTTCCGCAAAATACTTCAATGCATCCATACCTGAATCAAAAGTTAGAACATCAGCATTTACATCCATTTGCTGAAGCTTGGTCTTAGATATCATATTAAATATTGGTTCGTCGTCAATAAATATGTATTTCATATAATCAATGCATGTTTTTTAAATAAATTGCAATTTTAGTTCCTTCACCAATTTTAGACTCCATTTTGATATTACCATTGATTTTATCCAATATCTCTTTTACCATGAATAATCCCAAACCAGAACCCGATACTTTATTTGTTCCCCTATAAAACATTTTAAACGCCTTTGCAAGTGTTTCTTCCGACATCCCAATTCCATTATCTTCTATCCTAATTACACATTCTAGTGCGTCAATAAGCACATTAATATGTATGAAAGATTGAAGTTTACTTGAATCGCAATACTTTATAGCATTCGTAATGACATTATCAATTACTGAAGTAACACGTTTGAAATCTGAGAAGAATGGGCTATTGATGTCTAAGGTGAGATTGAAATCAATATCTATTTTATTGTAATATTTATTATCATTATAAGATCTAGTTATTAAATTTTCAATATCAATTAAAGAGACTTCAAGCTCGGTACGAGTATTTCTAGAATACTCAATAATATCGAAAATAGTGGAATCTAATTTATCAACAGAACGATTAATTTCAGAAATAAAAAAAAGATTCATTTCCGGAGTTAATTGCTGACCAAACAAAATTTCCACAATACCCTTAATTGATGTAAGAGGTGATCTTAAATTATGTGAAGCACTATATACAAAGCTATCTAAATTAGAATTTAATTTTTCTAGTATCTTGTTTTTTTCTAGTAATTCAGTATATTGTTTATTCCTTATTGTTACATCATATAGCGCACCTACGTATTGAAGCGGGTAATAGTTTGAATCCCACTCAATGCACTTTATCATTAAATCGTAGACTTTTTTATCATTATGCGTATTATCGGTATCAATCTCAATATTATTAATTACAGCTTTCGGAGTATCTAATGAAAAAGCTGATGTCCTGAGAGTATCTATAACTTTTACCTCTAGATTATTTATAAATTCGGAGCCTAAAAAACCCTTTTGCTTATCTGAAAGTATTATATGTCCATCTGAGACATCAAACGACCAAAAAATTGTATCTGTGTTTTCAATTGCCAAATTAATTACGGTCTCATTTTTCATAGCAGTAAGCACCAACAGTTTTTTTTCAGTAATATCACGAATGCAATGTAATCTACCAAATAGCTCTTTTTTCGTATTATAGATAGGGAATATAGCAACTCCAAACCAATATTCGGTTCCTGATTTTTTATAACCTATGTTTTCGAAGTAAAATGGCACACCATTTTTTATATTTTCATCAACATAATTTTTATCAATACGAATGGACTTTTTCCCATACATAGCATCTCTAACACGATTACCTAGAATCGACTTTCCAGAGTAACCAGTTAATTCTGCAAAACTGTTATTAAACCACATCACTTTTCCCAAAGAATCTGATATGGTTAGACCGAAAGTAGTATTGATATGTATTATTTTTGAAGATTCGTCATTGCTAATATAGCCAGCTATTTGATGAAGCTCATCAAACATGCCATTTAACAGATCATGGAATGATCTATCTATGCTGAAGTATTGGGAAAAATCAAAAGAAGCACTTTTTCCTGGCATGAGTAGTGAGTTAATTCATTTTATACTTTAATATTAGTTATATAATTCTGATTCAATTACAAATGTAGGATTTGCAATCATTCAAAAAACCACTAATAATAGGGATATAATTCATTTCAAAGGACGATCTTAACTATGTCCACAAAACACATAATTAACTTCAATTATGAAGTACTCTATAAAATATAAAAAATTATAACAAACAAAAACTGCTCCATCGGAGCAGCGCACATCGAGGTACAATTTCAATCTTGGCTGTTTGTCATCCATGGAAAGGGTTAGGATTGAATTTACGCAGTAAATTTAATTAGCACTTATATAATTCATATAACTACGCCAATAGAGAATATAGTCCCTAAATTTTGGGGTAGACTACTCTCCCCCCTGAATTCCCCAAAAACACATACGGCACCATTATTGTAAAATAATGGTGCCGTAGGAATAATATACATCTCAGCTATTTACCCGGAACAAGTCCCCTGTTCTCCAACATTGGCTGGATATTTGGGTCGCTGCCACGGAAATCACGGAACATTTTTGCAAGGTCAATGGTATTACCACGTGATAATATCATATCACGGAAACGTTGCCCATTTTCACGGGTCATACCGCCATGCTCCTGAAACCATGCGAAGGCGTCGTCATCGAGCATTTCTGTCCATAAATAGGCGTAATAACCTGAGGCATAACCATTGCCCCATATATGGCGGAAGTACGTGGAACGGTAACGTGTAGGCACCTGTGGCAGGTCTAGCTGGGTTTTCTTCAGTGATTCCTGCTCGTATTTGTCCACATCCTGAAGCGGGTCGGTAGCTGATAAGATATGCCATTGGATGTCAAGGCTGGCGGCAGCAAGAAGCTCAGTAAGCATATATCCCTCATTGAATGTAGCCGCTTTCTTAATCTTATCAACCAATGCCTGTGGCATTAGTTCGCCTGTCTTGTAATGTTTTGCAAAATTCTTAAATACCTGTGGTTCGGTAGCCCAATGCTCGTTGAACTGGGATGGGAACTCAACAAAGTCACGGGCTGTAGCCGTACCTGAAATGCTCACATATTGCTGGCTGGCAAACAAGCCATGCAAGCCATGCCCAAATTCGTGGAACATGGTAGTAACATCGCTAAAGCTGATTAATGCAGGCTGGCCTGGTGCTGGCTTGGTAAAATTGCAGATATTATAGATAACCGGCTTTGTACCCAGCAATTTAGATTGGTCAACCAGATTCGCCATCCACGCCCCACCTATCTTGGTATCACGGATAAAATAGTCGCAATAGAATAAGGCCATTGATGAGCCGTCCTTATCGAACACCTCATACACCTTTACATCTTCCTGCCAAACCGGTAGGTCCTTACGCTCTTTGAAGGTGATGCCATAAAGCTGGGTGGCTGCATAGAACACTCCATTTTGCAGTACATTGTTGATTTCGAAATAAGGTTTCACCTGGCTTTCGTCGATATCAAACTTAGCCTTGCGCACCTGCTCTGAGTAGAAATTCCAATCGTAGGGCTGCACCTGGAAACCGCCTTTTTGTTTGTCAATCAAGGCCTGTATATCAACCGCTTCAGCTTTAGCTTTTGCTGTGGCAGCTGGTATCAACTTACCCAAAAACTGAAGAACCGCTTCGGGTTGCTTAGCCATCTGGTCTTGCAATTGCAAGGTAGAGAAATTAGGATAACCAATTAATTTAGCCTTTTGTGCACGAATCTGTGCAATACGGGCTATGGTAGCCCTGGTATCATTAGAATCATTTTTCTCAGCACGGTTCCATGAAGCATCAAACAACTTCTGGCGGATAGCCCTATTGCTTAATGATTGCAATGCTGGCTGCTGTGTGGTGTTCTGCAGTTTCAGCATGTATGAGCTATCGTGTTTGGCTGCTATTGCATCCTGTGCAGCAGAATTCAGCTCACCTTCTGACAGTCCGGCAAGGTCGGCTTTGTCTTTCACCAATAATGAACCTGCAAGGGTGGCTGCCTGCAACTGGTTGCCGAACTTAGCACCCAGGGTTGCCTCTTCCTGATTCAGCTTTTTGAGTGTTTCCTTATCTGCATCAGATAATTTAGCACCGGCTAACTGGAATTTTTGGTAATAATATTCTACCAACCTTAGCGATTCAGCATCGAGATTTAATGTAGCCCTTTGGTTATAAATGGCATCAACACGGTGGAACAATTTAGTATTCAGAAATATGGCATCATTAGTTGAAGCTAATTTTGGTGCTACTTCTTCCTGTAGTTTCAGTATTTCAGGATTATTATGTGCCCCTGTGAGCAGACTAAATACATTATTCACACGGCGCAGTAATTGCCCGCTTTTTTCCAATGCTACCAGGGTATTTTCGAAAGTAGGTGCCTGGCTGTTATCCGCTATTTTAGCAACTTCTTCCAGTTGTTGCTTCATACCTGCCTCTAGTGCAGGTTTGTAATCACTATTCTTGATATGTGCAAAATCTGGTGCCTGGTACAGCAGTTTGCTCTCGGCATAAAACGGATTAGATGCCGCAAGGGTATCATTATTCGATGTCATAGGCTTGTTGTTGGCCCCACAGGAAGCCATAAACACAGAGGCAACCACAATGGGTAAAAATGCTCTATTCTTCATTGTTAACAATTATTTGTTGAACAAAGGTAATTCATGATTTCGGGATATATGGTATAGGTGGCGGGGGATTAATATGGGGATATATTTTGTCTTGAACAGTGATTAAGCTGAGTACTTGATGGGCTATGATTTTCATGGATCTGACAGATTTGACAAATTCCAAAAGTTGTCAAAACTTATTCGTTTGCGTCATCCTACCCCAATGCCCCATTTCCCAGAAAATATTTATTTTTAGATATGGGGCATTGATCCGGCTGCAAATTATTGATTGTTAATTACATGTACTTTTTCGTAATTTCCCATTATTGCCCCACATTGCCACAATTTGTTTAGAATCAGGAAAAGCTAGGGCGGTGAAATATTTGCAGGATTTTAGGATAATTAGAATTCATTTCCATTGAGGCCTCACCCCGGCCCTCTCCAAAGGAGAGGGTGTCAAGCAGTCATTTTTACATTATTGCCCCATTTTTTCAAAATAAATATTTTTCGATTTGGGGCAATACGTCCATCACAAATTAATGATTATTAATTACATGTGCTTTTTTCGTAATTTCCCATTATTGCCCCACATTGCCACAATTTGTCTAGAACTGTGATTAAGCTGATTTTCTGAGGACTATGATTTTCGACATTTGCAATTAGGCTTTTTCGCCACAAAGGTTGAATTAAATGATGATTTGACCATGGGTTTTAGAAATATGTGGAAAGATATATGATTATAAAATAAAGGGGAATCCCTCTACCAGTAGTGATTACTTTGTACCTGTAGGTGCACCACCAGCCATTTTAGCACTGAAGAGCGTGTGCAACATTATTGCATGGGTATGCTCATTAAGCTGTTTCAAAATGAAAGCCTTCAAAGAAGGAGTTTTATTGGCAGTTCCGGATGTCCCTGCGGAACATCGCAGAACAACGAGCTTGGGTAACATTATGGCTTGGGTAAATTCATTAAGGTGTTTCAAAATGAAAGCCTTCAAAGAAGGAGTTTTATTGGCAGTTCCGGATTTCCCTGCGGAACATCGCAGAACAACGGTATTTTAGTATTTTCAGAAATACAATGATTGTCCTGTGATTACAATTTACTAATCATTTTTCTTACCATTTGCCCATCCCCTCTCTCTATTTCCAGAATATAAATCCCTGAGTTAAATGACTTGATAATAATCTGATTATTCCCATTTATTAATTGCCCTGATAAAAGCAACTCTCCAGTTAATGAAACTATTCTATAAGCACTATCATCAACAACATTATTTATATTAAGATAATCACAGTCGATGAGAGGATTTGGAAATATGGCAGAGTGAGGTTTAGATGTAATTGGCGCACCTACCCAATGACCGTTTTTGCTAATTTTCCTTATGCAACTATTATTATTATCAGCAAAATAAATATTATCACTATCATCAATGGTAATACCAACCGGGGCATTTAGTCGTGCACGGTATGCTGGCCCACCATCTCCACCATATCCCCCTAATGTAGAACCTGAACCTGCATAAGTGCTTATCCTGCCAGTTGTGTCAATTTTACGGATCCTTTGGTTTTGACGATCGCAAAAAAACAAATTCCCTACTCTATCTACAGCTATGCCTTGAACATTATTAAGCCTGGCATCAGTAGCCAAACCACCATCGCCCGAAAAAGCTCCCAGTGCAGTATCGCACCCGGCGAAACGATATATATAACCTGATGGACGAATTATCCTAATAATATTAAAAGGCCCACACCCTACGTACAAATTACCAAGAATATCAGTTGACAAACTTGATATATACCCCAATCCAGCATTAGTTGCAAGCCCCCCATCACCTGAATAAGAGGAGGCACCTGTTCCTGCAATTGTTGAAATGAACCCGATAGTATCTACTTTACGTATTACGTTGAAAGAACTATCTGCTATATATAGATTCCCGAATCTATATATAGTGATTCCTTCATTTCCACCAATGCTTGCGAGTGTTGCAGGGCCATTGTCTCCAGTATAACCTGGGCCACCATCTCCAGCAATAGTTGTAATCATTCCAGTAGTATCAATTTTTCTTATTCTTGCTGATTCAGATAAGTATAAATTACCTATCTTATCTATAGCCAAATGTATAACTCCATTCAGGCAAGCACTGGAAGCTGGACCTCCATCACCACTAGAAGACATTGAACTGCAACCTGCTATGGTATTAATTATTCCGTAAGTATTAATAATCCGTATTTTACTCCCCAGACTGTCATCAATAAAAACATTGCCTTTGGTATCAACAACTATTCCAAAAGGCAGAAGACATTTAGCATCCGTTGCTGGGCCACCGTCACCCCAATAGTCCCTAAGTCCAGGCTTGCCAGCAAAAGTGGTAATTATCTGGGCATTGAGATTAAAACTTGTAACGATGACGAGTATGAATACCAAAAATGCTTTCATAGTTACCTGGTGTTTTATGGTTAAAATAGATATTCATTTAAAGCCAGTTTATTCTGGCATTGGCATGCTTGCCAGAATAAAGTGCCCAACTAATATCAAATATACGAATTATTCAATTAGGAAAAACAGGAATAAGCAATCATTATAGTTTAAAATAATGGAAACCACTTCCGTCAATACCGCTTTCTACTGTCAGACCTAGGTGTTTTGGTACGGGAGGCCTGTAAGTCTGACCGCAAAAGGTGGTTCTGACCAATGGGAATTCCATTTTATTATTGGATTGGGTAAATAAATTGCCGTGCAAATAGGTGGATTCAGATAAAATATGTGATTCTTGGAAACACATATATCTATGAAAAATAACTAAATTTTTAAAATACAAAGAGGCCAAAACCCTTGCGAATTTTGGCCTCTTTATTTAATTATATGTTTTAGCTATAACTCCCTTATGCTATCCGACCGTTCGATGGGCGACGCCTATCGCTATGTGATTTTGCACTTTCAGGGCGTACTGCAAATTACAAATATCTTCAACATGAGCTATTTGCAATTCCTCCTATTGCTCCCCCATCCTATCCATCCAGTGAACCTCGGGTTCTTTTTCGCCGGGTTTCTGGTCAAGGATATACCTGATAATGAGGTAACCACCTATACCAAACAGGTAAACCGTGAGGAGGTGGAGTGGATT
>CANGSR010000148.1 GCA_947456055.1 Chitinophagaceae bacterium | reverse complement strand
ATTAATGGATGATGTAAAAAAGGAACCAATTAATACCGACCCTAAGTCTTTGTTTACCCATTTTCCAACAATGACCGAAAAGGAATTCGCCTTTATGTGTGGCATAAGCCGTGATGAGGCCAACATGAGGTTGGTGAACCTTTTTAAAGAAGGCAGTATCAATAAGTTTGAAAGTAAAAATGGAGTAATCTGGATGAATAATTTTGAGTAATAAGTACCCTGAAATTCATCAGAAGTAGTAATACATATTTATTAGTAGCGCCGGCCTTTAGGCCGGGGATTATGATTTAAATTAATGTGGCTTTAGCCAAAATCGTCGAGCATTTGTATAATAGAATGATTTCGACAAAAGATAATATGGGCAAATGTTGTTTTGGGGGCGGGGAATTTTTCCTAGCCCCCAAAACTAATGTCCTCCCATAGCCGCATAATAGTTCTTATCTATCTGGGTAAAGCCTAGTGAAACTGCTTTCTGAATTTCTTTCAATGCCATTGCCTTATTGTCTTTTTGGGCATAACAGAACGACATGGCATAGTGAACTTCCCCATTATCAGGACTTAGTGATAATGACTTATCAAAATCCTTCATAGCCTCTTCGCACCTGTGCATGCGCTGCAACGAGCGACCCCTGTTAAGGTAGGGTGCATACATATCGGGGTTTTGATTTACTGCAATACCATACCACACTAGTGCGCTATCGTGTTGGCCCGTCATATCAAGCAGGTTTCCATAATTACTAACTGCCTCAGGGAAGTAGGGTTTTAACCTCAGGCATTCCTTAAAGCAGAATTTAGATGAATCGAAATTGTGGCTGATCGCATAGATAATAGCCAGCCCAAGGTAAGCATTGGCATCCTCATCAAAACTCTTCAATGATAATGCCTTATAATAATGCCATTTAGCATCTGGGAAATTACCTGCTGTACGCAAAAGTTCACCTATTGAGATATATGGGTTTACAAATGTAGGCTGCAACTGAATGGCCTTGCTAAGTAGCATGTAAGATGAGTCGTAATAGCGTTTTCTATCAGCAGGGTTTACTGACTCATTGTATTTGTTGAAATAGTTGAAGCCAAGATTGTTATAGGCATTAGGGGCATGGTCGGGCTCTTTGCGAATCTCGTCTGTCCATAGGGTTGTGGTGTCGTACCATACTTTACACCTTTCATTACTTAGATAGCCCAAAACCAGTGAATAAACTAGCACAGCGCCTAGCACAACATTACCCAATGACCTGTTGCCTCCTGTCTCGAAATAAGCCGATACATACCAGCCTGCCATTATGAAGAGTCCCAGATAGGCAATATAGGAGTAGCGCTCGGCCACAATAGCCCCACCTACGGGTATGAACTGTAATAACAAAATAATATTGATGAAGAAAAAGAAGACCCCAAATATTAGTACATCGTTGTTCTTGGTTTTTGTATCCGTTTCAGTTGTTTTATCAGCACGGAAAGAAGCAATAACAGGCCATAAAACAAACTTTGTGAACAAGCCTAGGGCTGCAATAACTATAACCGGATAGATGAAGAACAAGGCAGGTAAAGACTTGCCTACCTTATCAGGGTATGGATAATAGTTAGCCAGGCCAATAGGTACTATTGCCTTCCATAAATAGGTAACCAAGGCATAAGCACCTAAGCAGATGCGCTCCAGTGGATTATAGTCAACATTAAGGGTATTCAAAGAGCCAAATTTCTTCTGGTCGAGCATGGACTTGATACCAAATGCCACCGAAATAGCCAGAAGAGGAGCTTTTTCAATAAGTAAGGATAGCTTTAGTTCTCTTTTTTCAAAATAGTCAATCAGTAAAAGTGTAATAGGCAGCACTACCGCAACTGGTTTTGCCAATAATGAGAGTATAAAAAGCAGAGCTGTGAGTACATAAAATAGGCCTTTTTTCTCTTTACCTACACGTATGTAGTATAGCCAGGTAAGGCATGCAGCCATATAAAAAGCACCATATACCACGTCTTTACGGCCTGCTACCCAGGCTACGGACTCTACATGCATAGGGTGCAGTCCGAATAACAATGAAGCCACTGCTGCAGCAATTGGCCTGCCGGTAAGCTTATTGACAAAAACAAAAACAAGAAGGGTAACCAATATATGAAACAACAGACTGTCCAAATGATATAGCCAGGGCTCAAGCCTTACAAAACTATACTCAATGCCATAGGTAAGTATGGTAAGGGGGTGGTAGTTACCCATAATAGGATTATCTAACGAGAAGATTCTTGCCAATCCGGCACTTGAAATATCCTTAATAGTGGCATTGTCTTTTATGTAGCCAGGGTCGTCCCAGTTTGTAAACTGATTGTCAAGGCAAACTTTTAGGAAGAAAAAGGTGATAATGGCAATACTGGCAGCTATTAATAGCTGCATCATAGGAGTGAATTGCCCATCAGCCAGCTTTAGAGCCGATGGCTTCCCACTTTTGGGTGGCTGCACAGGTTGTGCTTTTTGTGCCACCGGCGGTCTGTTTACCGGTTGATTGCCTGCCACCGGATTGCTTTTATTCTTCGCCATAAAGCATAAATGTACTTAAGGATTTTGAATAGAGAAAAAATCATTAAGAGAAACAACAGTAAAATGACTTTATTAAAGGCAATAAGTATTTGGGGTCTTTGTAATCATAATTCAACCCTAAAATACATTAACAATCGCTCCGAAAAATTTGGCATGGAACTTGTATAGGTATAATTAGACAAATTAAATGCATCCCTTCTGATAACTCTTCTTAAAATTTCCCGCCCCGGGGGCTGACGCAATAGCGCCAGCCTTTGGATATTTAGGGAAACCCATCATTTTCCTTTGTTCTTTTTAATATTTCCATCAGGAAAATGCACCTTCAAAAGTAGATTATAAATTAAATTGCCCTAAATAAGTGGAATAGGTATAGGACTAAAAAACAATTCTTAATTTCGCAGCAGATTTTAAATTCTGTTTTTATATTTTTTATGGGTAGGATATTTGAAGTACGTAAATCAACAATGTTTGCGCGGTACGACCGCATGGCAAAACAATTTAGCCGGGTAGGCAAGGAAATAGCTATAGCAGTAAAAAAAGGTGGTGCAGACCCTACCACCAACCCTATGTTGCGCCGCGTAATGCAAAATGCCAAGTCTTTCAACATGCCTAAAGACCGCATTGAATCAGCAATTAAGAATGCACTGGGTAAAGATACAAGCAACTATGATGAGGTTTTATACGAAGGTTATGCACCTCATGGTATTGCGGTATTGGTAGTTACTGCTACCGATAATACCACACGTACGGTTGCCAATGTGCGCTCTCATTTTAATAAAGGTGGTGGTTCGCCAGGTAACAGTGGTTCTGTATCCTTTTTATTCAAGCATTTGGGTACGTTTAAGCTAAAGCCAGAAGGACTGGATATGGAAGAACTGGAGCTGGAACTGATAGACTACGGACTGGAAGAAGTGGGCGAAGACAGCGAAGGTAATATTATAGTAAGGTGTGCTTTTACCGATTTTGGTAATATGATGAAGGCTTTGGAAGAAAAAGGAATTACACCAATCTCTTCAGAACTGGAGTGGATACCAATGAATACCATACAGATTACTGATGAGCAGGCCGAAGATGTGTTTAAATGCATAGAGCGCCTGGAAGGAGATGACGACGTTCAGCATGTGTTCCATAATATGGGATAATTTGTATTTTGTCAGGAAGATGGATACCATCTTCCTGACAATTTTCATTTAGGATTTTGAAATTTTATACCGCCTTTTGGATTATCAGTGAAAATTTATTTGTAATTTAGTATTATGGCTGATACAATCAAAATAACCAAGGAAATGATTCAGGAGGTTGCTAATATGGCAACCATAAGGCCTAATCGGTTGCATGTAATGCCTTGGGATAATAAATGGCGAGTGAAAAAATCGAGGTCATCAAAGGCTATGGGTATTTATACTACCGAAGAAGAGGCTATGAAAGTAGCGGAGGATGAGGTTTATACAGGCAGGGTAGATTGCGCAGTAATACATGACAAGCATTTGTTGGTGGTTAAAGTAATCAATAAATGAGTTTTGAAAACAGCGTTTTTATTAATTGTCCATTTGATGATAAATATAAAGAACTGCTTTGGCCGCTGCTATTTACTATTGTTTATTTCGATCTGGAACCCCAAATTTCTCAAACTATTTCTTCTGGAAATGTAAGAGTTGAGGAAATTAAAAAGCTAATCAAAAGTTCTAAATACTCAATTCACGATATATCAAGATGTAAATTATCATCGATTAATGATGTTCCCAGATTTAATATGCCCTTTGAAATGGGTTTAGACATTGGCTGTCAGACATATGGTCATGGAAGATTAAAATCGAAAAAGTGTTTAATACTTGAAACTGAAAAATACCATTATCAAAAAGTACTTTCTGATATTAGTGGTCAGGATATTAAGGACCACAATGACAATACAAATCAATTAATCTATAAGGTTCGAGAATGGTTTATTGCAGTTTTTAATCAAAGAATTGCTCCAGCCGAAGTCATATGTGATTATTACTCAGATTTCGTTTACTATACTGAAATGACTTTAGCCAAGGATGGTTATGGAAAAAGGGGAATTTTAGGCCTATCTTTAGCTGAATATTTATTATTTGTGAAACCACATATTGCAAAGATTAAAAGTAACAAAGCCAATTAATTCTCCATGCGGAAACATAAATTTCAATTATTAATACATATAGCCTACCTAAGGATATTTACGAAGTTAAAAGAATAGATAACGATTATTTTGGAGAAGAATAGACATAATAGTAGGCCATCGGCAAAACCATTACCATTATTAGTGGGGCGCAAACCCGTTTTAGAGGCTTTGGAACAGGGTGCAGCATTTGAAAAAATATTTTTATTACGCACTGCTACCGGTGCCGATATTAATACCATTAAGCAAAAGGCAAGGGAATTTAATATACCTGTAAGCCAGGTTCCGGTGGAGAAGCTAGACTACCTCACCAAAGTGCAACACCAGGGAGTGGTGGCATGGGCATCGTTGTTGCATTATGTCGACCTTCAGGCAGGTATATCGTTTGTGGTTGAGAAGGGTGAGACGCCGCTATTCCTATTGCTGGATGGCATTACCGACGTGAGAAACGTAGGTGCGATAGCCCGTAGTGCCTTATGCTGCGGTGCACAGGCCATTATCTTACCAACATCGCATGCTGCCTCGCTCAATGAGGATGCCATTAAAACCTCGGCAGGCGCCCTGGGAAAGATACTTTTATGCCGTACCCCATCTGTCCAGCAGGCAATGGATGTATTGCGCCTAAATGGAATACAGATTTTAGGTACACAGATGAGGGGTAGTGTGCCTGTTTTTGAAAGCAATCTGGTTATTCCTACCGCCATTGTAATGGGTGCTGAAGATACGGGTATTAGCAAGGAAGTACTAAAGCGTGCCGACCAGCTTATTCGCATCCCCATGGCTGCTAATTTCGACTCATTAAATGTATCGGTAGCTACAGGTATGATATTGTATGAAGCATTAAGGCAAAGGTTACAAACTAAGTAAGATTTGTCTTTTAGCGTAGGCCAAATTCATTATACTTCTCAATTCTAAAGGAAATTACTGTCATTACAATCAGGTTGTGACACCCTCTCCTATTGGAGAGGGCCGGGGTGAGGCCTCTGGTGTATGAAAGAGCTATTGAAATTCATCTAGCTACAAAGTCTTAATCCTGTTGATAATTGAAGTAGTGGAATACCCGTTTACAAAGGGTATTATTTCCACGCTGCCGCCATTTTCCTGCACAAAATTGGCACCTACTATGATGTCTATTGTATAGTCGCCACCCTTCACCAGCACATCGGGTTTTATAGCTTTGATGAGTTCTTCGGGGGTGTCTTCGTCAAACAGGCAAACGGCATCAACGCAAAGTAAGGATGCTATTTGGAACAGACGGTCGTTCTCATTAGTTACCGGCCTCTCAGGACCTTTTAACCGCTTTACAGAACTATCACTGTTTAAGCCAAGGATAAGGATATTGCCAAAGCCGGCAGCACGAGCCAAAAGGTCGAGGTGGCCATGATGCAGGATATCAAAGCAACCATTGGTAAATACAATCTTTTTGCCCTTCAGTCGCCATCCATAGCACTCCTTTACCAGCTCTTCCCTGGTAAATATCTTATGCTGTATCCACTGCAATTTTTGCATTTCTCCTCCTGTTGTATGAATGTATGGTTAATGCTGAAATAACCCCGAAAACAATAATGATAGCAGTAGTTACCGCCCATGCTATCCAACCGAAAGCCTGTGCCGGTACCTCTGCAATAGCATAGGCACCTAAAATCTGGGCTACCAAGTAAGTATATAGGCCTATTCCGCCCGGAGTACCTATCATACCCACACTGCCATATACAAGCACTACCAGTGCCGCCAGGAATGACAAATGCTCGGTGGGGGGCAGGCTTTTAAGCCCTATATAGATTTGCAGTGTATACATCAACCAAATAAGAACAGTATAGGTAATGAACTGCCACCTCTTTTTCATAAGGAGGATAGAAAGAACCCCATGGGTCATTTCCTTCATTATTTTACCCAGTTTATTGTCCTTATACTTACGGTAGACGAGAAACAGCCCCACTAGCATTAAGGCAAATACTATCATTGATATTATAAGCACCTTCTGATTATTAGATATCATTGTCCTGATACGTGCAATAATAGGGCTTACATAATCGCTGATAATGTGGATTTGCAGGAAAAAAGCAGCAATGGTAATAAGAAGAAGGCAAAAAACATCAAATGCACGCTCTGCCACTATAGTGCCAATCATTTTGTGGGCAGGCAGGTCTTCGTATTTGGCTAGTACGGTGCATTTGGCCACTTCGCCCGCACGGGGCAAGAGAAGGTTGACAAAATAGCCTATGAAGACCGAAAAGGTGGTATTCATCACCGTAGGCCTCATATCCAGAGTCTCCAGCAGATAGCGCCACCTTAGCCCCCTGAAAAAGTGTGATAAGAAACCCGCCAGACAGATTGGTATGAGATAAAGTGGGTTGATACTTTTAATAGCATCTACCAGCTGCACTTTTTGCTCTGGTTTCAGCTTGGAAAGCATGTAATAAATAATCCAAATCCCCAGCCCCAGGAAACCTACGTATTGCAATATGGTGCTGAGGGTTCTCTTCATACATGTAAATGTAACGATTACAATCTATTATCTTCCTTTGGAAATATAATAGAGGGTTTAAATGTTTTGGCTTCTTCAAAATCCATCAATGCATAGGAGATGATAATAATGGTATCCCCTACCGACATCTTAAGTGCCGCCGGGCCATTCATGCATATCATGCCTGTGCCTCTGGTGCCCTTAATGATATAGGTTTCAAGACGGGCACCATTATCAATGTCCAACACTTGAACCTTTTCATTTTCAATCATATTGGCAGCGTCCAGCAGATCTTCATCTATGGTTATACTGCCAATATAATGCAGGTTGGCTTCAGTAATCTTTACCCTATGTATTTTAGATTTAAGTACTTCTATTAGCATAGCGGGGCAAAGGTACATTTTGTAAATTCAAAAGTTAAAATTCAAAAGTTAAAATTGTTTGGGGGTGGGGATGCCCTCAATCATTCAAATAGGCTTTGACATCCATGAACGGAATTCTATTATTTATATAACAGTGATTTAAATAATGGCCGTTCCTTGCTTTTCCGTGTTTACATGAAAGATTGAATGTGCGGATATGTAATGGGGCTAAAAGTGTTTCCAGGCTGTCAATATCATTACCGCAATCACAGCCCAATGCGGTTTTGGCAATATCATATGCTGTAAGATTACCTAAATGGTAAATAGGCAAGGGGATACTTTTGTTGAGTACAATATCATTTGTGTTGTATACAATTGATAGCTCATAGTTGTCCCTACCTACATTGGGGTTTTTGGTAATTTTTCCTCTTTTATAATAGTTTTTGAATAATTCAGAACCAATGGCCGGTGCTACCATGCAAATTTTAATACGACTTTGCATAGGAGTTGCTTCATTTTCCTGTGCATTGTTATTTGTTTCCGCATTGAATAATAATTCACATGCCACTCTTGCACCCAGGCTATGGGTAATAATATTAATTCTTTCACTATTGATATTGGCTATTACTTTTCTCAAACAAAGCCCTACGTTAATGGCATGTGGTTGGGCAGAATCCCTAAATACTTTATAACCCTTGTTTGCTAAGGCTGACCGGAATACTCCCAGGTAGCTGGCATCCCAATAGATTTCTACAAAAAATAATTTCTTTTTTGTATTGACCTGTAGTGCCTGTTCCAGCTTTTTATTATCGCCAGTTGAATGTCGGTCAATAATACGTATCCCATAGGTCTTTTTTGAAAAACCATGGATTGATACATTCACTATGTCATATCCTTTGCTTTTATTGTTTATTTCTGAGGTAATATTTCTTGCTAATTTGCGGTTAAGTGAATCTAATTGCTCATTAAATGCGCTTGCGGGAATCCCAAGGTTCGAACAGATTCCATTGAATTCATTTCTGTGCGTGGAATACCAATTCCGTAGTGAATTATTGTTTTTACGTAATGAATGGTCATTAATTATACTTTCAGGATAATAACTCCCCTCCTTGTCCAGAAATATACGGACAACATTATCGGTGATTATTCCATTTTTTTTAGAATGTTTACCAAATCTGACAGAATATTTTTTACCAATATTTTTTGCCATTGTTTTATCAAAGCACAGTACACACAACATAACCATTAATAATCGCATTACTTTTGAACGGATATTCCTTGTCATCTCATTAGTGCTATTTTTCATATTTGTGGTTTTCTGGCTAAGCATAAAATGTCTTTTGTGGATTAATGATTATATAATAAAGGTAAACAAATATTCAATTTTGTGCAGGTTTAACTATTAAAATCCATACCTCCCCCCCAAATCACCAAAAAATTCATAATTTGCCAATGAATGAAGAAACTAGGGTTAGATGAGTTTTTATTGTTGGCAAGGGAGTTTCCGGTATTAGATGTAAGGAGTCCGGGGGAGTATGGGCATGCTCATATACCGGGGGCATGGAGCCTGCCCTTGTTTACCGATGAGGAACGCAAGGTGGTGGGCACCAGCTATAAGCAGGAAAGCAGGGAGCATGCAATAAAACTCGGGCTGGACTATTTCGGGGTAAAGATGCGGAAAATGGTGGAGGAGGTGGAGGTAATGCTAAAAAACCATTCATCAGTAAAAAAAGGGGTTCAACCCACGGTTTTGGTACATTGCTGGCGGGGTGGTATGAGGAGTGCCGGAGTTGCCTGGTTGCTTGATCTTTATGGTTTTAAGGTGTATACACTGGTGGGTGGCTATAAGGCTTACAGGAGTTGGACCATGAAACAGTTTTCGGTTAATTACTCTTTTAAAGTGCTGGGTGGCTATACAGGTTCGGGAAAAACACCCACCCTTGCAGTATTAAAAAAGAAGGGCGAAAAAACCATTGACCTTGAAGACCTAGCCCAACACAAAGGCTCGGCATTTGGGAGTTTTGGGAGGGTACAACCCAGTCAGGAAATGTTTGAAAACCTCCTGGCATGGGAACTTAACTGGGTAAATACTGCTTTGCCACATGGTACACCAATATGGATCGAAGATGAAAGCCAGCGTATAGGTCTGGTGAATCTCCCCAACACTATTTGTGCATCTATGAAATTAGCAAAACTCTACTTTGTTGATATTCCATTTAATGCCCGACTGGTGCATATAACAGATGAATATGGAAAGCTCAAAAAGGAAGAACTGGTTAATTCCATCATCAGGATTCAGAAAAGGCTGGGAGGGCAGAATACCAAACTGGCCATCAATTACCTGCTGGAAGATAATATTAGTGGGTGCTTTGCCATCCTGCTCAGGTATTATGACAAGCACTATGAAAAAAGCATACAATCCCGCAAAGAATTGAAGTTACCCATTGTAAAGCTGGCTGTGGATACTATAGATGCGCAGGAAATAAGTCAAAAACTTTTAGGATAGGCACTAAGCCTTGCCTTCGGCTTCCATCATAATCATTTCCTTGGCCTTGGTAAGGAATTCTGAGGCGAATATAAAAGAGTTTAGCTTTTCGTCCTTGCTAAAGATGATTTCCTTATTGGTGCCTTCCCATTGCTTATTACCCTGGTACATATAGACAATATGGTCACCGCTTTCCATCACAGTATTCATATCATGGGTATTGATTACGGTAGTAATATTGAATTCTGTGGTAATCTCATTGATCAATTTGTCAATTACCATGGATGTTTGCGGGTCCAGACCCGAATTGGGTTCATCGCAAAACAGGTATTTAGGGTTTTGAACTATAGCCCTGGCTAGAGCCACACGCTTACGCATACCACCACTTATTTCAGCAGGGAATTTACGGTTGGTATCCTTTAGGTTCACCCTGTCCAGCACTTCATTTACCCTTTTGAGCTTTTGCCTGAAACTAAGCTTAGTAAACATATCCAGCGGGAACATCACATTGTTTTGCACTGTTTTACTATCAAACAATGCTCCTCCCTGAAATAACATACCTATTTGCTTTCTCAGCTCTTTTAGTTCCTTTACAGGCATCCTTACAAGGTCACGCCCCTCATAAAGCACTTCACCTGAATCAACCCCCAGCAGGCCTATCATTATTTTCATGAGCACGGTCTTGCCACTACCACTGGTACCAATGATGAGATTTGTTTTACCTGCCTCCATTTTGGCGGAGACATTGTGTAAAACCACTTTGTCGTCAAAGCTTTTTCTGATGTTCTTAATCTCGATCACTTTTCAAATTAAAAATTAAAAATTCAAAAGTTAAAAAAAACGAATTTAATGTAAAAGTTAAAGGTTAAAAGTTAAAAAAACGAAAGGGGTATATTTTCATTGTTAATAGTTCGGGTTTATGTTACCTCTATATCAAAAAGCTTAATCAATACCTAATTGCTCAAAAATCTTGAAGCGGCAATTCCCCCTTTAGCGTTGGCCCTGTGCGTGAGCGAAGGGGGTTAGGGGGATGTCCATTTTAAAATTTTGAAACCAGCTTTTTATAATTCACATCATCACATTAATCACCTCCACCATTTTATTTAGTAGCCCCGGCCTTTAGTGGCTGTTGCACAACCATTAAGGAATTGTCATTTAAATTTGTTAATTTAACATATAATTATAATTACATCTGATCGTGACTTCCATTCTTTGAGGGAAACTATACAT
>CANGSR010000147.1 GCA_947456055.1 Chitinophagaceae bacterium | reverse complement strand
GATTATAAAAAGGCGCTTGATTGCACAAACAACTTAAAAGGCATTAATGACTCGGTAATATCTAAAGAAAGTAGCAATAGGATAATGAGGCTCGAAATGAAAAATGAATTTGATAGAAGGGCTGCCCATGACCAAAAAATTGCAGAATTAAAATTGCAAAGGCAAAAAAGCTTTACCTATTTCGGATTGGCGGGTATACTTATTTTAAGTATATTTTCAATTTTCATAATTAGTGAGCGCCGAAAATCAGAACTGGCAAGAAAAAAATCTGATGAACTTTTGCTAAATATCTTACCGGCTGAAATAGCAGAAGAACTCAAATTGACCGGGAGTTCGGAAGCGAAACACTATGATAATGTAACTGTTTTGTTTACCGATTTTGTAAATTTCACGCAAACAGGTGTAAGCATGTCACCCAAAAAGCTAGTTGAAGAACTAAATGCTTGCTTCAAAGTTTTTGATGAAATAACAACAAAATACAATATAGAGAAGATAAAGACAATAGGTGATGCCTACCTGGCTGTAGCAGGATTACCAAAAGATGACCCTAAACATGCGGAAAACATTGTGAAAGCAGCCATTGAAATAAACGCTTTCATGGAGGATAGAATCGCCAAACTGGGCAATAGCACCTTTGGTATCCGCATTGGGGTGCATAGTGGAAGTGTTGTGGCAGGTATTGTTGGCATTAAAAAGTTCGCCTACGATATATGGGGCGATACTGTGAACACCGCAGCAAGGATGGAACAACACTGTGAACCGTCAAGAATCAATATCTCAGAAACAACCTACGGACTTGTAAAAGACAAAATTAAATGTGAATACAGAGGCGAAATAGCCGTTAAAGGAAAAGGAATGTTGAAGATGTATTATGTTTCATAGCAAGATTTATCCATTCAGTTTTGTAAACTCCGACTTGTAGTAACCATAGAAGCTTGAAAATTCAATATAACAATATGCATATACTTCCCAAAATCAACCAATAAACAAAACAAAGCTTCTCAATAAAAATAATCACACCATAATACACTAACAATTAAATAGATAGGCCATGCGGAACTCCCCTCCTGTTTTTTGCCTGCCTGCCGTGGTGGGGAGGGGATGTTTAAATGAACTGGAACAGTTCATTTAAACTGGGGTGGTTGAAGCGAGGTTAGCCGGATACACATTACCACCTACACCCCAACTATCCCATTTCCAACATAATTATTATATATTCAGTGAATTCAGATTAATCTGCTTACATCTGTGTTTCAGACCTTACCTACCTTCATATATAACCCCTGATGTAGGTGTCTCATTCAGCTCTACTCTTACCAATCCGGGAATGTCTTGTTTTATTTTATTCCAAAGCCATACGGACACTATCTCGCAGGTCGGATTTTCGAGACCCTCTATATTATTCAACAATTTATGGTCTACAATATCAATAGTTTCACTGATTACCTTTTTAACACCGGCAAAGTCGGCTACCCAACCTAATTCTTCATCAAGGGGGCCTTCAATAAACACCTTCAATTTATAGGTATGACCATGAATGGCACGGCACTTATGGTCTTCGGGTACCCTTGGCAAAAAATGGGCAGAATCAAATGTAAACTCTCTGAATATAATCATTATTACTTATTCTATATGGTTTTTCCTTATTAATGCATGCTCATACTGATACTGTTCTTCATCGGTTTCGGGCCTTACTTTAGGTACCAAAACCGGATGCTCATTATCGTCGAGGGCCACAAAGGTAAAATAAGCTTCATTAATTAAGTACGTTTCCCGATTTAATACTTTTCGGGCCCATGCCTGAACGAATATTTCCATGCTACTTGTAAATGCACGGGTAATTTTGGCCTTAATCGTAATGATATCACCGGTCTTGGCGGGTTTTCTGAACAGCATCTTGTTGAGCGATACTGTAGCTGCAATCCTTTCAGCATGGGTTTGGGCACATACCGCCGATGCCGTATCCATCCATTGCACCAGGCGACCACCTTGTAGCATACCCATAGGATTGGTATCATTGGGGTAAACCACCATGGTCATTGTAATTTCTGATTCGGCAGGCGTCTTTTCGGGTAATTCGTTGGGGACTTCCAATTTATTTGAAAACTTTAATTAGAGCCCAAAATTGAGTTTGGCGGCTTGGAGCCTGCATGATGCCCATCATTTATTGTTATGATTTTCATCATGCTATTTCAATGGATATATGGGGACATTCGCCTATTGAAGTTGTGCCAATAAATACCACCTTCAAAACTGTTCTTTTTAATCCTTAATGCAAAATCTAAACTCCACATTATATTGGAATTTCTATTCCATTTTTCGGAGTTTTTTGTCTTAAAATTAATAAGATATAAATGTATAAATAGTAAATTTAATTTGAAATAATTACGCTCTCTATTTTGAGCCACTATTATAAACATAGAAAATGAACAAACCAGAATTACATAGTTTTCATATTCCGGTATTAGGATTAGGTTATAGTATTGATACTCCGGTAAAGGTGGCCAGATACGGCATTTCATCTGTTGTTTCTATTATGGACGACCACCTCATAGAAAAAATGAGGGAGTACCATTGTAAGGAATCCGGCACCCATTACCACCCTATTCATGCCAAAGATGAAGACCATAGGGCGAGAAGAATTAAGGAATACCTGAATCTATTGAATGACATCATCAATCGTCAGATAGATGTTTTAAAAGCACTACCATTTGAGGGCAATAATGACCTTGTAAAATATTTCGAACTGCTACCTAATGATTCTCCTGTGAAAATTGCCTATCACGAAATGTTGGAAACAAGTGATGAAACTACAAAACTGGAACAACAAAATAGTTTGCGCAACAGAATAAAACCTGGAAAAATTGATGTAAACATCATGTCGAAATGCGACAGGATGAATAAGGATGCTGCTGGTGTAGAACTACCAATGGAATTCTCTGATGCCTCAGCAGCCTTGCGTGGCTTTGCTTTGAGTAACCTTACCTCATCTGTTGTTTTTTCTGCTGGGTACAATCCACGCCTGTATAATTATATTGAGCAATTCCCCGACTTTTTCCCTGATGCTGATGGGCAACTGAAGAAGAGGATTATATTAAAAGTAAGCGATTTTAGGTCTGCACTGGTGCAGGGTAAAATATTGGCTAAAAAAGGTATTTGGGTATCAGAATACCGTATAGAATCAGGCCTCAACTGTGGTGGACATGCCTTCCCTACCGAAGGTTTGCTACTTGGACCGATACTAGAAGAATTTAAAAACAAAAGGGAGGAACTTACTAATGAAATCTTTGCACTTTGTGCAGCAGGTATCGCAGGAAGGGATATACCAGGTTTTAAAAATGTACCAGAACTAAAAATCACAGTTCAGGGAGGAATAGGTACAGCTAAGGAAAATGAATTCCTGATGGAGTATTATAACCTGAATGGAACCGGATGGGGAAGCCCATTCTTATTGGTTCCTGAGGCCACAAATGTGGATGATGTAACCCTTAATGAATTAGCTAATGCTAAAAAAGAAGACTATTATTTAAGTAATGCCTCACCACTAGGCATTCCGTTCAACAACTTTAGAAGAACTACCAGCCAACAACAAAGGCTGGATAGGATAGAAAAAGACAGGCCAGGCAGCCCTTGCTTTAAGAAATTCTTATCATCAGATAGTGAACTTACCCCAGAAGCAGTATGCACCGCTAGCAGGGAATATCAAAACCTGAAAATCAAACAACTTAAGGAAAAGAACCTGCCAACTGATTTGTTTGAACAGGAATTTGAGCGGATAACCGAAAAAGATTGCCTTTGTGAAGGTTTGGGCGCAGGTGTGTTGTTGAAAGATAATATACCACTATCCCACAATCTATCAGCTGTAACAATTTGCCCAGGACCCAACCTGGCCTATTTTTCAGGTATTTTTACCCTTGCCGAGATGGTTGGCCATATTTATGGCAAGTGGAGCATACTCAATTCGCTACCTCGCCCAAATATGTTCATCAACGAATTGCAGATTTATATCGACTATCTCATCAAGAAAATAGATACAGATATTTCAATGAATGCTAAGCAAGTAAAATACCTGCTTACCTTCCGTAAAAACCTTTTGGAAGGTATAGAGTATTATAATAACCTGGTGGTTTTCTTCAAAAAGGAAAGCAACCAATACATAGCAAAAATGAAGGATGAACTGGACAAGGCAACGATGGCATTATCTGCGCTCAATATAGCAATTGCCCAACCAGTAGAATAAGTAGAATGTTTTTATAATTGCCGCATATGAAGGTTTTAGTTTGGACATCACTTTTTATTATATTTTCAATATATACTTATCTGGTTTATAGCCAGTGCGACCAAAAAGACACAACTACCACCCAACCTAATGCCGCCGCTAGAGCAGGTTTCAATACATGGCAGCAAAAGAACTGCCAGACCTGCCACCAGCTATATGGCTTAGGTGGCTATATGGGTCCAGACCTGACTAATATAGCATCAGACCCTGTAAAAAACGAAGCATATATAAGGGCATTTATTACCACCGGCACAGCCAAAATGCCCAATTTCCATCTGCAAGATGCGGAGATTAATAATATCATAGCCTTTCTGAGGTGGGTAGATAAAAGTGGCAGGAATATAGTGCCCAAGGAAAAGGTTACATTATCTGGCAATTACAATCTGGACCATTAAAATGCATCAATTCATTCGGTTACATATAGTAGCTTCATTACTACTCCTGATAGCTACCCTCGTATTTGGTTTGTTGGCATCTTGGGCTTTCCTTTTTCCTGAAACCTACAACCAATACCTACCTTTTTATCAACTTAGACCCTTTCACGTTTCAGCAGCCCTATTTTGGATAATTTCAGGGGCCTCAGCCTGCGTAATGCACTTCAAGAATGATGCATTTGGGTATTCCAACCAAAACAAAACATTAGAAAAGCTCTACATTACCACCTGGATAGGTACTATCATTGCCATTTTTGCTTGCTATGCTTTGAAAAAATTTGGCGGTAGAGAATACTGGGAATTTCCACCAGTACTATGTCTTCCCCTGCTTATAAGCTGGTTATTACTAATGGGGAGCTATTTTCTGCCCTGGTTCAAAAGTGCAGCTAACCAGCCAATGTATGTATGGATGTGGTCTACAGGCCTGTTGTTTTTCTTGCTCACCTTTCTGGAGCAGAATTTGTGGCAAATACCCTGGTTTAGGCAATCCTACCTAAGGGAAGTAACCATTCAATGGAAAGCCAACGGCTCATCTGTAGGGGCCTGGAACCAAATTCTTTATGGCACCTCCTTATACCTAATGGTGAAGATAAGCGGGAATGAAAAAATTGCAAGGGGCTACCCTGCCTTCTTCTTTTATATCCTTGGCCTGTCTAATCTTATGTTCAACTGGGGGCATCATGTATATAACCTCCCGGCCTCATCCTGGATTAGGAATACATCTTACCTTATTAGCATGACAGAATGGGTGTTTTTCATTAGGATGGTACAAGGCTTTAAAAACACACTGGATGACCGGCGGCGTTATAAGAACCTTATCCCCTACAGATACCTGATCGCCTCTGAATTTTGGGTATTCCTCAACTTATTGCTGGCGTTATTAATGTCGGTACCAGCTATTAACAGGTATACACACGGCACCCATTTCACAGTAGCACATGCCATGGGTACCACTATAGGTATAAATACAATGATACTATTATCAGGATTTAGTTACATGCTGGGCATTGACAAGATAAAAGACAAGGCAAAAAAGATAATAGGCACCCAATATTGGATATGCCAATACAGCCTGGGGGTATTTTGGTTTTCTTTAATAGCCGCTGGCTTTATTAAAGGCTATATGGTGACCTTTCAGGGAAATACCAATTTTCAGGAAGTGATGGCCTATGTTTCAAAAGCACTCACAGTTTCTTCAATTGCCGGTGCCGGACTATTGATTAGCTTAGGAACAATAGCGGTGGTTTATATAAGGCAAGCTGTAACTATGGTTGTTAGGGAGCAATAAAGAGCGTAAGCTGGTTGGGATTTTTATTAAGTGCTGGACGGGATTGCTAATCCCGTCCCAAATGGTAGTGAATTTGCAATCCACCTTAAAATTATTTGAGCTATAAGACTAAATAGAACCAAAAATAAGAGTGCCAATTAGCTGAAATTCAACTAATTGGCACTCTTATTTGAAACTTGAAAATTGCTTACCCTGCCACTTTTAGTTCCGGCTTGAAAATAATTTTTGATTTTACTGAATTTGATATTAGGCACGCAGCTTCAGCTTTGTTGAGGATTCGGAGGGCTTTTTCCCTGTCTTCTTCCCTCAGGACAGTTAATGAGGGCATTAGGGTAATTTCGCTCATAATATAACGCCCATCTATCATCTCTAACTTGCCGTATGATTTGGAACTGAATTTCTTGAATTCAAGCTTCGAATTGTCTGCTATTGATAGGAATGTGGTCATGAGGCAGCTATTTACAGCTGCAGTAAATAAATGCTCAGGCGACCATACTTTTTCCACGCCCTTAGGAAATTGAGGTGGTGTAGCAACCTGCATTTCGTCATTCAGTTCTGGTGAATAGAGAATTCCTATTCTATCCTGCACCCAGTTTAAGTCTACTTCGTAATCATGCTCAATATTCATATGGATTATTTTTTAGTCAATTACTGCTATTGTTTTACATATGTTCAATATTCAAACCTAACAAATTGTGTTACAAAAAAAAGACAATCGTTAATGTTTAGGTATGACTATAATCATCTACATCAATGACTAAGTTCATCTTTACAAGCAATGTATAGCTCTAATATTGCATAGTGGAATATAGGGTCATGTTACAATGGCAAAAAAGACAAAATTATCTTAATGGGTTAAATGAGTATTGGCTATTCGTGGGAAATCCCTGAGTGGAAACCTGCCAGATGAACCAGGAAAACAGCTGTTAAGCATTGAAAAAACAAAAATCATATACTTATGTTTTCAAAAACATGTGAATACGCAATAAGGGCAGTAATCTACATTGCATCCACTGGTACAATGGATAGCAAAACAGGAATGACTGAAATAAGTGGTAATATTGAAGCCCCGGCACACTTTACAGCTAAAATTCTCCAGACCCTGGTGCACAACGATATTGTAAGCTCACAAAAAGGGGTAAATGGTGGGTTTTATATGAATAAGGTGCAGAGGCAAAAACACCTTATTGATATTGTTAGGGCTGTGGATGGAGATGCATTATTTTCGGGTTGTGGTCTGGGTCTTAGTACCTGTTCTGAAGATGAACCATGTCCATTTCATGAAAAATACAAGGTGGTAAGAAACAACCTGAAAAACATGATGGAGTCTACTTCAATAGATGACATGTCGAAACAATTGAAAAAAGGAAGAAAATTTGTAAGGTTAGAAGAAATGAGCAAAAATGAACAGTAAAAAGAATTTTTGGATTACCATATCATTAATGAATTTGTGCATACTTGCCTTGTTGGGGGTAACCCTGAGAAGCAAGATTTTGTTTCCCCTTCAGGGTATTGAGTTTACTAATATATTACAGGCACACTCTCATTTTGCTTTTGGTGGGTGGGTAACCATGGTTTTATTTTCACTATTGGTTTACGATATATTGCCACCTGCCATGAGTAGTAAAAAAGTGTACCAAATGCTACTCTGGTGCACCTGGATGACCTCGGCAGGTATGTTAATATCTTTTGTATACCAGGGCTATTCCCTCATTTCCAATATATTTTTCATAGGGTTTACCATCAACACATTCGCCTTTAGTTACCATTTCATAAGAGACCTAATCATTTCCAGGGTAGAGCCGGCAATAAAGGTTACCCTAATATCGGGATTAATCTATTTGGTGCTTTCTTCTGTAGGCCCTTTTACATTAGCTTATCTAATGTCAACAGGTTCGGTGAACCATCTACTCTATAAAGACTCTACCTATACCTACCTGCACATGCAGTACAATGGTTTTTTCACATTAAGTGTTTTTGCCCTTTTTATCAATAATTTCTACCGTCAGTTCAATTTGCATCAATTGAAAAGTGCAAGGAAATTTGCTGGCATATTGAGTGCAAGTATCATCCCTACCCTATTTATATCCTACTTGTGGCACTTTACCAGTACCGGATTTATGATATTAGCCTTGGTAGGTTGCGTATTTATTATTTTGACTATAGTTTATCTGTTTTCTTATTTATTGGCAGTGAAGAGCATTCTTGAGAAAGTGCCCCGCTTCACCCGCAATATTGGCTTCTTATCTATCATCGCCTTTGTATTAAAGTCTATACTACAAACGGGCACCATCATCCCTTCGCTTGGGAAACTGGTGTTTGGCGACCGTGCCATTATTATTGGCTTCCTCCACCTTGTATTGCTAGGCTTTATTTCGCTTTATGTTTTCGCACATCTGCTATACTCTGAAATATTAAGCCTGGATGTAAAGGTGACCCGTATTTCTATTGTCACCTTTATAGTAGGGATTATCATCACCGAGCTCATATTAATGATTCAGGGTTTTGGAAATTTATTGATGCTGAGTAACGGTATCTATACCTGGTTGCTGTGGTTTGCATCTATCTGGTTGTTTGCAGGGGCTTTGATGATATTTATAGCCCGGTTGAGGCAACGCCAGATTACTAAAATGGAGGAGTAACAATAAGTGAGTATCAATATCAACTTACAACAAGCAATCAATCTCAAAGCAAAAGACCTATAGGTTAATTGTAGCTTAAAGCATTTGAATCTATTTGCTTATATCAAATACACTTTAAAACTTCTAAGTATATTCCTAATAGTCCCTTGGGGTATACAACTATTTCTGCCCTGCCTTCTTCAGCTTTTCCTGCTTCTTAAAATATTTGCGGGTTAGGAAATTATGTTGCAGGGCTTCCATATCCTGGTTGAAAGCAGCAGTTCCTTTCTCAATATTCAGCATACTATTACTTAGACGGTTAGCCATTACACTATCTCTCAACAAAGCATGAACCGTGCCATGCCCATGGGCTGCATCTTGTTGCACCTGAGCTACCAGGCTATCTATTTTAGAAATTGCATTCAGCGATTCCTTCGATGCCGTGGTAAGGTTTTCAATAGCACTTCGCACATTATTAGCAGTTGCCTTATCCTCCAGTAGCAGGCCCGCAGCCCCCTTGCCATCATGCAGGTCTTTCACCAAACTATTCAGGGATAGCGATAGTTCATTTATCCGGATAGTTGAAGTGCGGATATTGGCCATTGATTGGCTCAGGTTGAATGGGATGCTGGTATCATTTAGTATATTCCAGAACGCCTTACTTTCATTTAAGCGGTTAAGTGTATTGATCAGGCTTTGGGAAATGGCTAATACATTCTGGTTAGTATTAGAGAAAGTCTGCATCATATCATCGGTTTCAGGTGATCTTTTTATAGCAAGTAATGCCCCTTCCTCTACCTCCGGGGCAGGAACTGTATTAGGGGTTATATTAATCACCTTATTGCCCATCAGCCCATCATTACCTATTGCGGCAAATGCATTGGCATGTATAAAAGGCTTCATTTTTTTTTCTATCAGCAATTCCACTTCAATGGTAGTATCATTCACTACCTGAATCTTGCTCACTGTTCCGGCCTGTATACCTGCAAAGCGAACATTATTGCCGGTCATCAATCCGTTGATATTTTTGAACCTGGCCCGTGCATGAAAATAGGAACCAAAAAAACTCTGGTTCTTACCAATGAGGTAGAGCGAAATGATAAGAACAGCGAGGCCCGAGCTAATAAATAGACCCAGTTTCACATTATTTATTGCTTCCTTTGCCATAATATCTATTCAAAAAATTGTTTAACCTTTTCATCAGTTGATTTCGATAAGTCCTCATAAGTACCTGATGCATAGCACTTACCGTCTATCAACACTATAATCCTATCACTGGTAATCTCTACGCATTTCATATCGTGCGAGATTATTATTGATGATGTCTTGTACTTTTCCTGCACATCAACCATCAGCGAACTTATTTCTCTGCCTGTAACAGGGTCAAGCCCTGTTGTTGGTTCGTCGTATAGTATAATTTCAGGGTGCAAAATAAGAGTGCGTGCCAAGGCTATCCTCTTTTGCATACCACCAGATAACTCTGCAGGCATCAGGTCAATAGTATTGGCCAGGCCCACATTAGTAAGGGTTTCTAATATTTTGGTTTCAACCTCCTCTGCGCTTAAGTGGGTCAGGTGGCGGCGCATTGGGAACTCCAGATTTTCACGCACGGTCATAGAGTCGTATAGTGCATTACTCTGGAATAGGAACCCTACCCTGGCCCTGATTAGGTCGAGACCAATATGATCGAGCTCACCAATATCATTTCCCAGGACATCAATCTTACCCCCATCAGATTTCAAAAGGCCAATAATACACTTTATTAATACCGACTTACCACTACCCGACCGCCCCAACACCACCAGGTTCTCCCCCTTCTTCAATTCTAAATCAAAATCATACAAAACCTTTTTAGGTCCGAAACTTTTTTGAAGCTTTGAAACCGTGATAACCGTGTCTCCCGTCTTGAAGTCAGTTACCGATTTATATGTTTTCGAACTGTTCATTCCTTTAGTTTAATCCTAAAACATCTGTTATTTGCACAACAACCAGGTCTATAAAAAAAATTACCAGTGAGGATACCACCACCGCCGAATTGGCCGAACGGCCTACCCCCTCAGTACCTTTCGATGAATTATACCCCTTGTAGCAGCCTATAATACCAATAGCAAAACCGAAAAAGAAGGTTTTGACAATAGCAGGTATTACATCACCGAATTTTAGAATATTGAATACCTGAAAAAAATAGAGATTAATACTGGTATGCTCCCTGATGTTTACACCCAGGTAGCTACCGTAAAGCCCGATAGCATCTGATAACACAGCCAAAACTGGCAACATCAATGTAGCTGCCAAAACCCTGGTAACCACTAAATATTTAAACGGATTGGTACCCGATACTTCCATAGCGTCAATCTGCTCGGTAACCTTCATAGAGCCTAGTTCGGCACCCATGCTGCTGCTTATTTTACCAGCAAAAATAAGTGCAGAAATTACAGGCCCTATTTCCCGCACTATAGCCAGACTTACCATTTCAGGCAGTTTAAATTCCACCCCATAGGCAATAAGGGTGGGCCTTAATTGGATGGTGAGTACCAGCCCCATTATAAAACCGGTGATACCAATAAGTGGGAGTGAACTATAGCCAACAAGGTAGCACTGCTTTACAAACTGGCGAATTTCGTAACGGGGTCTTAAAACCTCCTGGAAAAACCGGGAAACAAACTTAGTAATCCCCCCT
>CANGSR010000146.1 GCA_947456055.1 Chitinophagaceae bacterium | reverse complement strand
CAAGGCATTTACTTTACCTGACGAATTTATCACCATCGATGTAGACAGCAATAGAATGCGAAGTATAAAAATTGATTTTTGCTTTAGATACATGCCAGATTTGTTTGATGAGATTAAGAATTATAAATCCAAGGTAACAAATAATAATTGTCTATTATTTTTTAGTTCTGCATTAGGGGTGTTGGTTACTTAAATCGCAATATATTATTTAACAGGTAAATGCTTATTTAGCAATCTATTTCACCGAAAATGATAGGGCTAGTCCCTATATTTTTTTACCTTCGCACCTGAATTTTAAAACCAATTTTATGGGGCAACGTGTTTATGACAATATTTTACAAACCATAGGTAATACTCCGCTTGTTCGCCTGAACAAGGTCGTGGCTGACTTACCATGTAAGGTGTATGCCAAAGTGGAAACCTTTAATCCCGGCAACAGTGTAAAAGACCGTATGGCCTTAAAAATGCTGGAAACCGCTGAAAAGGAAGGTAAGATAAAACCCGGTGGCACCATAATAGAAGGCACTAGCGGTAATACAGGTATGGGGCTGGCTCTGGCAGCTATTATTAAAGGCTACAAGTGCGTATTTGCTACAACCGACAAGCAGAGCAAGGAAAAGGCAGATATACTAAAGGCACATGGTGCACAAGTAATTGTTTGCCCTACAAATGTGGATCCTGAAGACCCAAGAAGCTATTACCAGGTGGCACGCAGGCTACAACGTGAAATACCTAATAGCTGGTATGTGAACCAATACGACAATCTTGCCAATCGTCAGGCACATTATGAGCAGACAGGACCAGAAATTTGGGAGCAAACTGATGGCAAGGTGACACATCTTGTTGTGGCTAGTGGTACTGGTGGTACTATAGTAGGTACTGGTAGATATTTGAAAGAGCAGAATCCTGATATTCAGGTTTGGGCTATTGACACCTATGGTAGTTTGTTGAAAAAATGGTTTGATACAGGTGAGCTGGATATGAATGAGGTGCATCCTTATGTATCAGAGGGTTTTGGTGAAGACTTCCTGCCTCTTAATTATGACCGTGATGCTATTGACCATTTTGAGAAGGTAACCGATAAGGATGGTGCGCTTATGGCTCGCCGCATAACTAAAGAAGAAGGCATTTTTATTGGTTATTCAGCAGGTTCTGTGATAGCTGGATTGAGGCAACTAAAAGACAAACTGAAAAAAGACGACCTTGTGGTGGTGATTTTCCACGACCATGGCTCAAGGTATGTAGCTAAAATATATAACGACGAGTGGATGCTGGACCGTGGTTACCTGGAAGTGGAAACCGTGCGTGACCTTATTGGAGGCCTTGGCCGCAGAAGGCTGGTTACCATTGATGCAAATAGCAAAGTAATTGACGCTATGGGTCTGATGAAGAAATATGATATAGAGCAAATACCTGTGATGCTTGATGGCGAAATGACAGGAAGCGTAACCCAAGGTGGCCTCTTCAAAAAACTGATAGAAGAAGCCGATGTAAAGGATATGCTGGTAGCTGATGTGATGGATGCCCCGATGCCTGTTGTAGATATGGATACCCCCTTGGAGCGCCTTACCCATTACATTAACAAAGATAATGGTGCAGTATTGACCAAAGATGAAAGCGGGCAGTACACAATCCTTACGAAATATGACATTTTAAATGCCTTTAGTAAGGGTTAAAAGTTTAAAATAAATTATGATTGGAAAGCCCGGTACTTGGTTATCGGGCTTTTTTTTGTGGCAATTATGAAAAATGTAGAATAAATGCTTCATTACAAAAGCCCTACCCTAGCCGGATCTCAAATACTTTTCAAATTTAAGACCATAAACCTATCAATGAATGAAAAATGCCAGAAACATTTTAAAGGGAGATGAAAGTTTGCCGGCGGAACATATCATTTTGTGGGGTGTGTAAATATTTCTTTGATAATCATGGATCTGGCTAAATCTCGCTATAAATACTTTAGTTCCAGCAAATAAACTTAGTACCACCAAATTGATTAAATAACGAACATATCCCAAATAAATAGACGGACATCATCTGTCGAAGCCAGCCTTGTTAAATTTGAATCCATCAATAAGTAAATGAGCAACCGATACATTGCTAATGTTACAGCTTATAAGCACCTAGAAACTGTATCTATTTTCGAACATTTTTATGGAAGATTTAAGGGGAATGCTGAACTCCAAATTCATTGCCTTTTTCTAATATAAAGTTAGAGAATTGAATTATATAAGTAAATCACTGCCTTCAATTATCAAAGTGTATATAATTTGAAGCCACAAGCCAAGATCCTTTTCCAGCACAAATAATATTAAATTATGATGCATATTGTAATTTAGGGTTTAGGATTTGCAGAATATAGATTAGAACAACCAAAACAAAATTGCTAATCCATGACGAAAGTACCTGAAATCAAACAAATCCAATAATTACTCCTTTACAAATTTCTTGATTTTTGATTGATTTATATTAATAAAGTATAAGCCAGCTTTTAAACCTGAAACATCCACTTCTACTTTCTTCGAATTATAATCACCCACATAAAGCAACTGACCCAAAACATTTGTAATTATAACATTGTTAATCTTCTCATTGGATATAACAGACAGATCATTACTTACGGGATTCGGATAAAGTGATAAATCATTTTGACTACCCTGTTCGGTTAAACCTAATGCCGCACCAACTGGACAAAATGAAAAAGGGTAACTGTATTTCGCAAGAAACAATTCTTCAGTTACACCTACCGGCAATGTTAATGTAACACTACCTAAATTAAACGGGCTTAACAAGTAATCACCACCTATATAAAGGTTACCTCTGTTATCCACCGTTAACGCACTCTGATCATCGCCTCCAGATTGAAGCGATAAACTATCGATAAAAACACCACCAGTATCATACAAAGCCAAAATTAATGGATCCCCACTAATACTTGACACGCCACCACCACTTACCCAAATATTACCACAAATATCGGGCGCTATTCCAAACGTAACCATATCATAAATAGATCCTGAAAGTGTCCTGCCCCACTTAGTATTGCCAAGAGAGTCGAATTTCAATATAAAGTTATCTATTGTCATTGATATTACTGGAACAGTTGCTAGGCCAAATGAAAGAGTATCAGTATAACCACCAACAAGATAAACATTGCCCCATCTGTCGGTGGCCATATTCCTGATAATGTCCCAGGAATGACCTGGAGAACTCTTGGCCCATTCTGCAATACCATTACTATTATATTTACAAAGATATATATAGGGAACACCACCTGAAGTAGGATTGGTTATTGTATTGGACCCAATTGTAATGCTGGATGAGTAAAAAAATCCACTAGAATAAACTGAACCATCGTCAGCTACAGTAAGACTGAGAATGTAATCTTTTTTGTTTCCTCCGTAACTCTTAGCCCAAACAGGATTACCAGATGTATCAAATTTAGCCAAAAAGATATCGCAAGTGGATAGGTCACTACTGGAATTTATCAAAGTAGTGGTACCAATAGTTATAGAATACCCATTGTAAATGCCTGATACATAAGGCTTACCAGATTTATCAATACCTAAACCACCTGAATAGAAGAAATCACCTATTGTTGATTTAGAAGCTACATTTTTCAACCACGTTACCGAACCAGAATTATTAATTTTCGCTAAAAAATACATCCCATTGCCTGTAACATCGGTAATAGTGCGTGTGCCTAGAGTCATTGTACCAAAATATATGCCATAAAGATAAATGTTGCCAAAAGTATCAGTTACAATATTTATCATGTATGTTCCGTTGCTATCAATGGTACCTAGAGCCCAACGGTAAGTTCCGTTTGAATCGGAACTGACAACAATTACCTGGGAATGCTCGCCGTAATTAATCACACTACTTGAGCCCCAAGTAGTTGTAATAGTATCATGAATAGAACTTGTATTATATAGCATACCACTTTCATAAACGTTTCCATACGGATCTAATGCAACTGGCCAGGCTTCACATTCCCTGTTAGGATTAGAACAATTAATAGCCCATTTCCATACCTGACTTTCTGCATTTGAGAATGAAGCCAGTGTGAAAAATAACAATAGTACTACAAGAGCAATTTTAGAATTTTGCATAGGTTTAAGTTGATTTATGGTTATGATTTTTTTTATGGTAAGATAAGGTAATTACGATGCAATGTATAATTTTATTATGAATTTGCACAGTAGTATATATAGTTGTACAAAAAAAGTCTATTTTTATAACTCATATTTAAAAAATACTTGCTTATACTAAACTCTTATTACCTATTCTAAGGCTACCATCAATAAAATCATAGTCAATTTTCAGCATTTTTTTACATCCTTACTTTATACCCGTATACAAATGCTCAAACATGGAACAGTCTTGGAATTGTAGCATTTATATCCAGCTAGGCTATATTCTCTTCAATGCAATTTCTCCAAATTGCACACCCTAAATAGCATTTCAAGATTGGAGTAAGACTGGGTATGAACTGTTTGACATGAAATATAATTGAGGTGTTCGGGCTTCGATAGGCAATCCTAAATTCGCTACAAGAGCAGTGAATCAGGAGAAATTAATCAGTAATAACGGCGTTAATCTTTACGCTACTTTTTGGGAAACAGGTTGGATACCATGTTTATGAAATTTGATAGAATCAGTTATAATTTTTGGCACTCCAAAGTTCTCAACTGAAGAAGCAATGCATCAAGTTATAGCAATCAATTCAAACATAGTGCCAAACATTATATTTTATGATGGTTTTCATTTCAACTAAGCTTCAGTCGTGAAATCCAACAGAACTAATTGGGTATATAAGGACTCCTCAAAGGTCCAAGGCCCCACTTGTTCGCATTTTCTGCAAGTGCCTGCTAACAAAAATAAAATCTAAAATACGTGGTTCAGACAAAAACTAATAAAATAGCCCTGAGAAAAATATTCTTCATCCCCCAATTGTTCAACTTGATCCAGAAAAACCAAATTGATTCTAACTTACCCCTAATTAAAAAAAGGCGGACTTCGTCCGCCGAAGTCCGCCTTTAAAATAAAATTCCAATGATCATCAAATATGCAACCGATGAACTGCACGCCTCCGCTGAAAAAGCTACGGCGGGCGATGGCGGAGAAACAGGGATTCGAACCCTGGATACCCTTTGACAGGTATACACACTTTCCAGGCGTGCCTCTTCAACCACTCGAGCATCTCTCCATTATATCTCTTCTGTTTATGCTTTTGGGCATAAACTACTGAAAGGGGTGGTTTACGCTACCGGAGGTTTGAAATACTCCTTGATAGACCCAATCAGATTCGAGCTAACTACTTTTCCTGCTATTTCAATCATATTCCTGAAGGCAAACGCATGTGATATACCATGGCCTATGATTACGGTTTTGTTGATACCTAAAATTGGCGTACCTCCATATATCTCAAAATTACAAGTATCGAGGAAGCTGTCTTCTACTCCCCTCTGTATCTTAAAGATATCATAGATAGACTCTGCCATCTTAATCACCACATTACCTACAAAGCCCTCACATACCATTACCTCTGCTTTGTCCATAAACACATCCCTACCCTCTATATTACCTACGAAGTTGATTCCAGGTAAATCTTTAAGTAATGGATACGTTGCCTGGCAAAGCAGGTTACCCTTGCCTTCTTCCTCACCTATATTCATCAATGCTACACGGGGATTTTCTATCCCCAATACATGTTGTGCATATAATGAACCCAACTGGGCAAATTGCACCAGGTGTTCGGGTTTGCAATCGGCATTGATACCGGCATCAAGGATAAAATTAAAGCCACCTCCTAACCTCGGCAGGGGGGTGGCGATTGTTGGCCTCAATATACCTTCAATTGCCTTGATGGTATACATTGACCCTACCAGCATAGCACCAGTGTTACCTGCACCTATGAAGGCATCCATTTTGTCTTTATGCATCATTCCAAACCCTATCGAGATACTCGAATTAGGCTTTTCTTTAAGCGCCTTTGTGGGGTGCTCATGCATACCGATAAGCTCATTGGCTTCGATAAATGTAAATCTGTCCTTATATTCCTCAAGAATGCCCAGATAGGGGGAGGCAGCATTGCTATCACCTATAAGGAACAGATGCACTGACGAGTCAGGCACCTGTTCGAAGTACATTTGCACGCCTTTTATGGCTTCGGCGGGTGCGAAATCGCCACCCATAATGTCAAGCCCTATCTTCATCTAATGAAAATAATAAGTTATTGATTTGGTTCTTCCTCCACTGCTGGAGCTTTGTCTATTACCACTTTACCGCGATAGTACAACTTTCCTTCTGACCAATGTGCACGGTGACGCAGATGGCTTTCGCCTGTTGTTGCATCAACGCTCCATGTTTCAGCTTCAGCCTTGTAGTGTGTACGACGTTTAGCGCCTCTTTGTGCCGAGTGTCGCCTTTTAGGATTTGGCATCTTACTATATTTATGTTTAAATTATAAAATACTATTTAATTCTTACAAAACCAGCCTCCCGGTTTCATAATTTCCTTACTTTCTCCCCTTCTTTGGCCCGTTATTCTGTTTCAGTGCATCAAGCCCTTTCCACAGTGGGTTTCCTTCCGGTTCAATTGGTTCAGACAGTTTATCAAGTAGGTCCAGAGCCTCCGGATTACAACCCGATGTTCCATCTGCATTATCGGGGTGAATATGCTGTATTGGTATGCTGAGCATTAAAAACTCATAAAGCCAGTTGCTAATATCTATTACAGTTTCGCTCCTAGCTATAAATACCACATCATCTTCATCCTCAATGCTTTCATCATCTTCACCTGTGAGCTTAATAATTAAATCAAACTCATCCCACAGCCTCAACTTAAAATCATCACCACACCTGTCGCACTGCACTGTTACATGCCCATCAACATCAAAATGACACATGAAAAAACTCTCATGCTTATCAAATACCAAAGTAATTTTAGCATCCCAGTCGTTAAACCCGTCCATCACTTCCCTATCCAGCATGAAACGGTTATTGATTTCATACTCATAGGTGTGTGGTCCGGGTTTTAAACCCTGCCAGGCTATCTCAAATTCCCGGTTATGCTTCATACCCTGATGCCTAAAATAGGCTTTTTATTGATTTACCACCCCGGTTAAAAAGTAATTTTCCAAACGGTTGGCAAAGGTATAAAAAAATACCGGATTTACATCAATTTATTTCTCTTCACCAAAAATGCATGTAGTACTTCTTCCACTGGTTTACTCAGGTCTACAGCTACCCTATCAATCTGATATTGGTGGCAGCGGTTTTCTATTAGCTCCCGGTATTCCTTCATCCTGCCCACATATTGATCTTTTATTTGCTGAGGTTGCAACTTTACCCGCTCACCAGTTTCCATATCTACAAACTCATAGGGTCTGTTTTCAAACTCAAAATCAATCTCATGTTCCCCGTCCACCACATGAAACAGGATTACCTCATGCTTATTATATCGCAGATGCTGCATTGCCGAGAACAAGTCATCAATATTATCAGCATCATCCATCATGTCACTGAATATAACTATGAGCGACCGTTTATGCATTTGTTCTGCTACAAGGTGTAGGGCTTTGGCTGCATTCGTAACTTTATTATCTGTTTTCAGATCCACAATTTTCTGTAGCTCATTCACCAGCATACGATAATGGCTATGCGCACTTCTGCAATCAGACAGGTAATATACACTCTCATCAAACAAAGCCAACGATGATGCATCTAGCTGCCTTTTCATTAGCTGGAGCAGGCTAGCCGCTGCCACACACGAAAACTGCAACTTATTGAGTTTCTTAGTATCCCTAGGAAATTGCATGCTCGAAGAGGTATCCACTACCAAACAGCAGCGTAGATTGGTCTCTTCTTCAAATCGCTTCACAAACAGCTTATCTGTACGCCCATAAACCCTCCAGTCTATATGCCTTAGAGGGTCACCCTGGTTATAGAGTCTATGCTCAGCAAACTCCACCGAAAACCCATGAAAAGGGCTTTTGTGCAGGCCAAGAATAAAACCCTCTACCACCTGCCGGGCAATAAGTTCTAGATTTTCGGTAAGTGGCTGGGTTAAAATCATAATTACCCAAAAGTAAAAATTAAAAAGCTAAAACAGCTATAAAATTGTGTTGCTACTTTTTCATGATTTTTAGTATTACTGGTTAGGATTGTGATCTAATATAAGCTGGAATCCAACATCATAATAATAAAGTCCGGCTCTTTCAGTTATAAATAATGTAATCAAAAACCATCATTCGGAATTTTGTCCTATTTTGCTACACACTAAATCTGCTATATGAGGCAAGCTATCTTAATTATTATTGCTATCCTACTTACAACCAATTGCTTGATGGCAAAAACCATTACCATAAACCTATCTGAAGCCATTGAAAAAAAGATGGTCACTACTGAGGGAGTAAATATTAGTGGCGATTACATGGGTAAAACCATGAGCCTTAGTGTAACCAATATTAGCCAGGAAACATTGGTAATAAAGGTAGAAAATGGGGTTATATTCAAACCTGAAGACCCAAAAAACCAACCAATGGTGATTGCTGGTGAACCTACCCTAATTGTTCCACCAACAAAAAAGAAAAGTGTGGATGTTTATACTTTTTGCGGCAATGCCCCACGGCATTGCCCTGGTAAGGATGCTAAATATTCTTATGGATTCAAAGCCAGTGATACATTAATCGGGGTGCTTCAATTTATTAAAAATTATTCACTTTATGATGACCTCGGGCAAAATGCAGTTTGGGCAATAACTAATAATCATAGCCTTTCTCAAATTTACGATTCGCAAAGGGAATCGATAGCCAAAGATTTACTAGCACTTGTAATGAGGCTAACCAGCCGTGAAAAACCACAGTATTATTCCATAACCAAGCACGAAGCTATACCCGATGCTCCTGCTTATGTACCTAAAACCCTAAAAATCATAGCAGACTTCGAATTGAGGCTTGAAGCACCTAAGGTTTTGACATTGGGTGTGTTTGATGCTTCAGGAAAAATGATACAATCAGTCTTCGAAAACCAGGAGTTTGGTGCACTTGGCCACAGATTCGAAGTTGAGTTCGAATCGGCTGATGTGCAAGCAGGTAATTATTACATCCGTCTAAAGGAAGGCGAAAAAGTAATCAAGGAACAAGTAGTAAAAGTGGATTAGATATGCTTATCTTTTCTATACTTTTATTCAAAGACCAGCTTGGAAGTAAATTTCCTGTCATTGATATCTATCCGTAACAAGTAAACACCCTTGTAGCGGTCAGATGTTTGAATCAGGCTGTTATTAATCCATTGCCCTGATACCAAATTTGTTTCGAACACACTCCGACCAACGGCATCATACATATTTACCCGCATGATTGTACCTGCATCCGCACTCCACATTAGGGTAAAATCCCCATTATGTGTAGGATTGGGATATACGTTAATTAATGTATTCGCATCCCACCAATCTATTGTTCTTATTGGAGATTCTATAGGTGTATTATCCTGCAAATAGGCAGTTACCTTATAATGAATTGGTGTTCCACTGGGTATATCTTTACCAGATAGGTTATCGGTAAAATAATTGAGATAATCCTGAATATGAACGGCAGAACGGGTATCAATAGTAGTAAAGGCATTATTGCCAATAGCTCTGTCAAGAACATACCTGCTGGTAATATTATCAAGTGGGGAATGCCAATTGAGCAGCACAGATGAACTGTTGATTCTGTCAGCATTAAGGACAATTAAATTGGCGGAAGTATCTGAATATTCAACTTTCCTAACCGGGGAATAATAAAACTCACTACCAGGCAGTATTTTATACCTTAGCCTATAATAGTAGATACTGCCCGATGTGAAACCAACATTATCCATAATAGTATATGCACCAGGATTTAACCTGCGAGATTGGGTATCTACAATCACAGTAAAACTTATATTATCCGATGACCGCTCCACATAATAGGAATCCACTGCGTTATCAATTAACGAATACCATTTTACTGCCACGGCCTGCCCTACCTTATAAGCCTGAAAATCGAGATAATCAGTTCCTGCAGCAAATGTGTGGGTAGGGCCACCATTATTAAACCAGTATTCAGACCATGGATTTGTCTTAATTTCAGCATAATACCCTTTATCAAAGGGTACCCACTTTACAGAATGTGATGGCAAATAAGTAAACAAATCACCTGTATCATTGCCCAGGGAACCATCTTCACAAGCCGGGGAACCTGGGTTTGAATATTGTGTAATGCCAAGACGATAGGCATCTATAAGAGGAGTACATGATGGACAGGCTGTATCATTGAGTGAATTCACAAATTCGCTATCTGTAAGATACAACCTAACACCTATACTATCTGCAGGCCGTAGGGCAGATGAAATCAAATAATTCCTACCTAAAATGAATTGGGTCTTACCAGGATTTGACAATTTATTTGAGGTATACTGAGTTATCGTGGTATTACCAACATTGTTATCCTGTGGTTGTATCCCGGCAAGTAATTTACCAGAATAAGCAATCTCTATCCATTGGTTACCGCTTAAATTTGCCTGTACCGAATCTGCATTACCATCTGGTGGACAAATAGGTTTCACCAAATCATAAATATGTATATCATCAATGGCAAAACCTTCAAAATTAACCCCAGGGTCAGATGTCAACACAAACCTGAAATGGGTTGTTTGTCCGGGCAGGCTTTGGGGAATGGGAATTGATGCAACATGCCAACGGGTAAGGGTGGTATTACTCCATACCGAGAAGGTAGAATCATACCAGTTTGTACCCAAACCAGGAGCGCCTAATTTTATCCAGGTAGCCCCGTCCAGGGAATATTCAACCCATGCCGCATCGCATAATGTATTGCCACAATTTTCCGTCTGTATTGCTGCACTAAAACTTAACATTGGGTGACTAAGACCCGAAAGATCAAAACAAGGAGAATATAGGTATGATGTTTCTAAATTGCTATAGTTGCCATTCAGATTGGTTTTCCATATCTTATTCCCACTAGCGGCCTTACTAATAGTAGGCGATGCTGGCACACCATAATGCCATGAATTCCTGAAACCATCGCTAAAATAACCTCCATCTCCTGATTCAAAATTCTCCAAATATGGGAAACTGCTAAAAATGGGGCTATTGCGAATATGATAATTGAGAATAGTATCATTGGCAACATACGAATCACCTGCTCCTACCAGCCAAACATTTATGGAATGCGATACACCTGGTGTAATATTCATCTGCTGGCTAAATGTAAAATTGACACTAGTTTTGGCTTTTATACTATCTATTAGTCCAGTATAAGT
>CANGSR010000145.1 GCA_947456055.1 Chitinophagaceae bacterium | reverse complement strand
TCTGGATGACAACATTCACAGTATAATCCTGGAAGTTTTTGGCAATTCTCGATACCATTGCTACGCCCATAATGGCACCGATTAATACAAGTGCCTGTGATATAAATGTATTCTGGTCACGCAATATAAGACCTGCTGCATCTACAGAATGTGGGTGATTCACAAAACGGTCAAGTATCTTACCCGAAATCATAGGGTTGAGCAAGGAGAAAACCTGATTTATGGCGGCCAAAACAATGGCAAGGAATATGAGCAGCTTGTAACGGCTGAGGTATTGCATCAATAATTTCATAGCCTGCAAAGGTAATTGGTTAACAAGTATATACACCTATTTCTGTATTACCTTTTATTATAGGGATATAGGGTTGTTATGCTGTTTTATGATAATGTTATTAGTTTTGGAATTATCCTAGTTTTCTATTTATTAGGCACTAATGCTGGCAATCATCATCCCCACTTTTTTATCAATAGGCAAGGTAAATGTATGCTCAGTGATATCATTAAGGGGAAGCCAATAGGTGCGCTCATTATCCATTAGGTTTACGATATTAGTATGGTCGGGCGATGAAACACGGTAATAAATGCTGATTATCTGTGAATCATCATAGGCCGAGGGTTGAAAATAATCAGTGGTATAAAAATGGCCTTCTATGTCGATGGTCATCCCCAATTCTTCCATCCATTCCCTATTCAGGCAATCCAACACACCTTCTCCCCATTCCAGTCCACCACCAGGGAATTTGGTAATTACCTTGCCCCTAATGATTTCCTCATTCACCAGAACTTTGCCCTCGTGAATCCAAAGGCCATAAACACGGATGTTAAATTTGCTCATTCTTCGAAGTCAAAAGTCAAAAGTTAAAAGTCAAAAAAGTCCTCGATGGAATAAATGCAGCTGATCTGGTATATTCATACAATAGGCACTCTAAAGATATTCTTAAAACACTTACCCTATTGCCTGGTTAAGGTCTTGTAAAATATCTTCAATATTTTCAATCCCTACACTCATTCTTATGAGGCCATCGGTGATGCCATATTGCAAGCGATTTTCACGGGGCACACCAAGATGGGTAGTAGATGCAGGATGAGATACTAGTGTGTCGCATGTTCCCAAGGAAACGGCATTGGTGAGTAGCTTTAGGTTGTTGATGAATTTGATGCCCGCATCAAACCCACCTTTCAACTCAAAGCTAAGCATAGCACCGGGATGCTTCATTTGCTTTAGCGATACCTTATGGTCAGGGTGGCCTTCCAAGCCAAGATAATTTACCAATCCTACACCAGGGTGTGCATGAAGAAATTCGGCAACCTTGCTTGCATTGCTGCAATGGCGATCCATACGAAGGGCGAAAGTGCGCAGGCCATTAGTAAGTACAAAAGCATCGAATGCATTACTATTACCACCTAATAGGCGATGCATTTTGGTCATGCCAGTACTCATTTTCTGTAAGTCCTTACCTACCAATACACCACCTATAGCAGTGCCATGCCCATTGAGGAACTTGGTGGTAGAATGCATCACATAATCAACTGCATATTTGAATGGTTGCTGCAAGTATGGTGTGGCAAACGTATTGTCTACACATACTATCAAGCCATATTGTTTACCCAGGTTTGAAATCACTTCAAGGTCAATACATTGCAGGGTAGGGTTGGCTGGGGTCTCAATATGCATCAGGGCAATATCAGGGTTGCTTTTCAGAGCTTCCTCTACCTTATTAGCATCATGAAAATCTACAATTACCAAACCAATGCCCAATGCAGGCAATACTTTTTCTACCAATTCATGGGTGCCACCGTATAAAGAATAGTGGGTAATGATTTTTTGACCAGCTTTTACATTGCCTAATAGCATGGTGGTGAGAGCAGCCATACCCGATGCGTGCAGGATAGCCTTCAACTGCAATGGATTTCCATCGGCATCTTTGATACCAAAGGCTTCCAGTAAAGCGATTTTTTCTTCTGCTTCGGTAATTGTGGGGTTACCCCAACGTCCATAGATATAACCTTTTTCTTCGTTTTTGAATACAGCTATAGATTGCTCTGCCGTATCGAAGGTATAGGTGCTCGAAGCATATATAGGGGTAAGATGTGCCCTATTGCTTTCCTGACTATGGCCACCATGTATACACAGTGTATCGAAACCAAATGAATTATTTTCGCCTGACATTTTAGTCTAAATTTGTTGCAAAATTACGATTTATCATGAAGGAATTACTGCTGCAATACGCCGAATATAATGTGTGGGCCAATAAACGCCTGATAGATTTGCTATTAAAGCAAGAAGAAGGACTTTGTGATAAAGAAGTAGCCAGTAGCTTCACCACTATTAGGGCCACAATAATGCACAACTGGAGTGCAGAGGTAATTTGGTTGCAGAGACTGGAACTTGCTGAGCATCCTCAATGGATGGAAAGTATTTTTACTGGTACCCTAACTGAAGCATTCCAACAATGGCAGAACACTTCTGCGGAACTAGTGAAATTTATTGCAAAGCAATATGACGACCGTTCATTTACCCACGAAGTTATTTTTCCTGACCGTAGGGGCGATATTAGTAAAATGCAGGTAGGTCAAATATTGCACCATGTTTTTAACCATGCAACTTATCACAGAGGGCAAATTGTTACCATGCTCAGAACATTGGGTGTAAAAGATATTCCCTCAACCGACTTTTTTGCTTTCGCCAGGAAGAAATAAGGATTTCTAAAAAATCGTATTCCCATATTTGCATTTTATGTTTGGGATTATCTTTGAGAAGCTCCGCTTTCGTTGAACAAATGAGTTTAGGAATCTTCTTTTAGTAGCCCCGACCTTTAGGTCGGGGTATAAGAATAGAATCTAATTTGGCTTTAGCCGAAATTACCTCGGTTAGCAGGTATAAACGGTTCAGCGGCTCCTTTCCCCATCCACCCCCTAATTTTTTCATAATAAATAATAATCAGGCAGATCAAAAGCATAAATAGCGTAATACCCAGAAATAGATACACCCCCACTGGTTTGAATTCTAAGGTAACTTCATGAATACCTGCGGGAACAACAATACCAATATAGGTAAGATTCACTTCATTGAAAGGAGCAAGCTCCCCATCAATACGCACCTCCCAACCATCTATTTTGTTTTGTTGCAAAACCAGCATCCGGCTTCTAGTTGCCCTGGTGGAAACACTTATTTTGTTAGGGCCAAATTTGGTAAATGCTATACTATCATCATCCTGACATGGACTGAAGTTGATTTTATGGCGGCGGATGACATTACTATCAATGACCACATTCCTTTTATCAACCATCATCATTAAGGAATCGTAACTAATGACTTTATTGGCAAAATAGGCAGGAGGGTTCCGCCAAACGGAATCCCGAATTTTGCTTGCCATAAATTGCTCAAATCCTCTTAGGTTAAAGGGATTATACCCATCCCTGCCAGGCACTTTTTTTATCAGGCAAAGATTGCCCTGGATAGGAGATAATTCCCACCAATAGCGCTCGTCAAAATTTCGGTATAGGGCTACAGTATCACTTGGGGAAGGAAATCCTTCAGCACATTTATCAATTCTGGTTTGGGTATCTTTAAGGGAATCACTATACAGTACTGTGCCATACAAATTGAGCTGTACAGACACTATTAGGTCAATAGCACAGATAATCAGAAATAGCCTTACATTCAACCTGGTTTTATCTCCCCTTATTATGGCTAATAAGAAAATATCCAGAAGAATAATTTGTATCAATGATTGAAGGAACAGGTTCTGATGATAGGTAGCATGTTTTAAGAAATTGGCCCGGTCACTAAGGAAGGAATTCCAATCAAAGCCAGATAAGCCGCCTTTTTGGATACTATAAATGATTACACATATAAAAACCAAGATAAAACCGCCTGATAAGCCAATTAATAATTTTCGTCCACGGGTGTAATTATCCTTAATGTTTTTGAAAGCTACTGCACTTATAATCAATGAGCCTATAATAAAGAATAGCCTGAATGAGGACGGGAAACGGAATACATTCATTCCCGGAACATTATTATAAAGAAATTCCCGGAAAGGAAGTACATCACCCACTGCCGCTATCAGGCAAATAAAAGACAATACCATTAATAGCCATGATTGCCTATCTTTTTTACTAAAAAGCCCAATAAGCATCAAGATAAAACCAAACAGGCCAAAATAACCATTGGTCATGGTTATATCAATATGAAATAGGTCGAAGCTTTTAAGGGTAGAAAAAGGCAGTAAAAATGAGGTAAAGCAAGCTGGAGAGAATGGATAAAACAGTGCCATTTCCAACGTTACTCCCGCACTACGAGTGCTTAACCCCATGCCACTGAATACCGAATAAAAAACTACCGAACAGCACCCCAGACACAGTACAACAAGTAATAAATGGAGTCCAAGTATTTTCATCAGGTTGCGCCTGAATTGGCTCATAAATAGCAATGCTATAAACACTATCGCCAACAGGTAAAAGCTAATTATAAGGAAGGCTGGGTAGCCACCGGTTGCAATCACATAAAGTACCAAAGCAAAAGCTGCGGCATATTTGGCCTCACGGCGGGTAACCATAAGGTAATAGGCCCTGAATAGCCAGGGCAACCAAGCGGCAGAAATGGTCCATGTAATATGCTCGGCATTACTTACAAATACCCCACAACAGGTGTAGCATATTGCAGCAAATACTGATGCAGTCTTATCGCTAGTCCAGAGTTTGGCTAATTGGTAAATACCGCAACCCCCTATGAAAATGCTAATGAGGTATTCGTAATCCAAATATGCCAGGGAATACCGGCCCAACACTGAAAATAGCCATGTGCCTGGATACCAGATACCACTTTGCGGGTCGGCAAAAAACGGATAACCTGTGTATTGGTAAGGCATCCAGAGTGGTAGTGTACCGCTCCTGAAACATTCACTACAATAAAACCGTGCAGGGAAGGTGGCATTAATAGCGTCCCATAACAGGGCATGGTCTAAAAAAACTATCTGGCCATAGGAAAGGGCCATAACCCCGGCTATTACTGCATAGGGCTTCCATGATCGTAAATTAATGGGTATTTCTCTGGTTGCCTTAGTAGAAAGGGGGATGATTCTTCCCTTTGTGGTGTAATACAAATTGTAAAACACCATAGAAAAAAAGAGGAAAAACAAGATGCCGGCCTGGGTTTGTAATGCCGCCTCCTGAAACATAAAGATGAGTATAGAGATATTGAAAAAGGCAAATAGAACCCAATCCTTCAATTTTCTACCCATAAAAAAGGGCATAATTAATAGGAGTACAAATAGAACCAATCCTGGCAGGCCGAGCATCATCAATACCTGCAGGTACATATTGTGCAGGTTGTAATCCCATAGGGGCGGGTCTACATTAAGTAGCTTATTGTTGGAGCCATATGACAGTATTTTTTGTTTTTGCAATTGTTTTACCCCGCCATTACCACAACCCTTGAGCCATAAATTGTGCTCTTGTACATTGTTAAGTGCAGTCTGCCAAAGGAAGAGTCTGAGTGTGAGATTATTGAAGTGCTGTTTTTGTCCATTTGATAATTCCGGTTTCCAGTCTTTTTGGTCAGAATTCTCGGTAAGGTCAATATACCTGGTTCTAATAGGGTTATGGGTAAATGAGATAAGACCAATCAAAAATATTCCAATCAATGATACCGCAATAGCGGTTTTTCGGCTTTTATGGAACAGTTTCCTCAAAAATACCGGTACCAACAGTACGAAAAGTAAGAGTAGTAGGGTTTTGGATGATAACAGAATAAAGAATAGGGCAATTATTGTAAATGAAAGATAATAGGCCGGCTTCCACTTCAATATAGAATCTTCCCATTGATAAAGGACCAATATAGAAAGCCCCATAAAAGAATATAGAGCATTATAAACCGCATTTGCCGAAAGGCCTTCTATAAGGTTATGATAAAAAAATACCTCTGAATTATGACCAGATTGCCATTTCCCAAATGCCCTAGTAATACAATAGAGGGCAATAAGGGTAAGCCCCGAAATAAAGGCCCCAAATAGCTTTTCAGTTTTGGCCTTGTCTAATGAAGGGCCGGTACCTACTATTAGTGGGAGTATCAAAAAGCTCAACTTCGTTTGTAAATCAAACAAACTTTCCGATTTATCGGCTGAATAAAAATAACTACAAGCGTGCGTTAGAAAGAAGGCAATAAACACCCACAGGGCTTTGCGTTGTTTTAATGCGGGAAGAAGACCTTTAATATCTACTGTAAATAACCATGTGAGCGCAGTGAAAATTATTGCGGCACTGGTAAAAGAATAGGGGAACGGTATGAGGAATGCCGTTAGGTACAGTGCAAAGAAGTAAAGGCGTTGCGGTGTAAAAGATAACGGCATGTGCGCAAATTTAATTAAACTGCACCTAAATTTCAGATTAACATTTATATGTAAAATAGCTGAGAAATATTTGTTGGAAATGACCTCATCTCAAACATAATAAAACAAATATATAGATTTGTGGATTAATAGGCGTACCTTTTGCCAATTCGTAAAACTAAGGCTCTGCCTTGATAAAATTTATAATGGACTTACTGAAGAAAGTGAATATAATGCCAGAGAAATTCCCTAATTCAAACAACAGCAAATGGATTAGGATTCATATGCTTTCAGGCAAAACATGCCTGGGCTACTATAGTTATAAGGACGAATCATGGCGTGAGTTTAATGATATCCTCAACCTGCACAATACCTCTATCCTTAATATCAAGAACATTAAGGGTTGGCATTATTAAAAAATTAGCCCCAATTCATCCTACTGTTTTCAGTAAGTTGAATTGGGGCATTTTATTGCGTAAAATTTGGTCTAGTCCTTCTCCTTGTGCAGGTCGAATTCTAATCCCGGGTCTGATTTATTGCTGTTTATTTTCATTTGCCTTTCATGCAGTTCTGCACGGTGAGTCCTAAGGTATTCAAGGCGTTTCTTGCCATAGGATAGTTTAGATATCAGCACAAACAGAACCGGAACGATAAATATCGCCAATGATGTAGCTGCCAGCATACCACCAAACACTGTGAACCCAATGGTACGCCTTGCCACAGCTCCGGCACCAGTGGCTAGTAGTAATGGTAGTACCCCGAAAATAAACGCCAGTGAGGTCATCAGGATAGGGCGAAGACGGAGTCTCACCGCATCAAGGGTGGCTTGTATCAATTCTTCGCCCTGGTCCACACGCTCCTTTGCAAACTCCACAATCAGGATGGCATTTTTGGCTGCCAACCCTATCAGTGTAATTAAGCCTATCTGTGCATAAACGTTATCAGTAAGCGATGGTATCAGGGTTAGGGTAAGTATGGCCCCAAACGCTCCTATAGGTACTGCCAACAATACCGAAAATGGTACCGACCACGATTCATAAAGTGCCGCAAGGAATAGGAATACAAAGACTATTGAAAGCAGGAATATGTATACAGTTTTAGAACCCGCCTGTACTTCCTCATAACTAAGCCCTGAAAACTCATAACCATATCCTTCAGGCAGGGTTTTAGCCGCCACTTCCCTCAATGCATCTAATGCCTGGCCCGAACTATAACCAGGTTTAGGACTACCATTCACCTCTGCCGACCTGAAGATATTAAAGTGGGAGATAAGCGGTGCTGTTTCTACAGGTTTGTAGTTAATCAATGTACCTAATGGCAGCATTTGCCCACTCTGGTTGCGCACATAATACTTGTCCATATCAGATATCATGGTTCGGTAACTGGTGTCAGCCTGCACCATCACCTTAAAGTTACGGTTGTAGATAGAGATATCATTTACATAGAAGCTACCCATATAGGTCTGTATGGCATTGAACACATCAGATATTGATACACCTAGTTTTTTGCACTTTTCCCTGTCCACAGTCACACTGTATGATGGTGTATGGGCGCTATAAAAACTAAATGCACTGCCTATTGCCGGGTGCTTGTTGGCTTCAGCCACAAATTTGTTCACCACTTTTTCAAATGCCAATACATTATCAGTTGTCTGCCTTTGCTCTATTTGCACACTAAATCCCGCAGTTTGTCCCACACCAGGTATTGGTGGAGGCGGTATCACTTTTACATTGGCCTGATTTAAACCTGCATCAGCAATCCGTTTCTTCAATACATCAATAATCCCCGGCACTTGTTCGGCTGGATTTTTACGCTCGTCCCATGGTTTTAGGGAGCAGAAAATCGTACCGCTATTCGACTTGGTTGAGAAGTTTACCACATTCAATCCTCCCAGAGCCGCAAAATGGCCAACTCCGGGTGTTTCCTTCACCACACTCATTAGTTTATTCAGTACCTCCATTGAGCGGGTGGTTGATGCGGCTTCAGGCAGTTCATAGGTAATAAACATCTTGCCCTCATCTTCAAGTGGTATAAACCCAGTCGGTTTACTTTTGAAGAGCATAACCGTAGCCACACCTATACAAATAAGGAGTATAACCACCAGTTTCGAAGCCTTAATCCATTTATGTACTGCATTACCATAACTTCCGGTCAGCCTTTCGAACCACGCATTGAAATTGTAAAACCATTTATTCAGACCCTTAGCATCCTTATTGATTTCGCTGGGTTTCAAAAGAAGGGTGCATAATGCAGGTGTAAGACTCAATGCAATAAATGCAGATAATACCACTGATATGGCAATAGTAATAGCAAACTGCTGGTAAAGCCTGCCCACAATACCCGGTATAAACCCTACAGGAACAAATACCGCTGCCAATATCAATGCAATTGCCACTACGGGACCTGATATGTCCTGCATAGCTTTGTAAGCAGCTTCCTTGGCACTCATTTTCATGTGGTCCATATAGTGCTGGGTGGCCTCCACCACAATAATCGCATCATCTACCACTATGCCAATTGCCAATACAAAACCAAACATGGTCAAAGTATTGACTGTAAAGCCTAGTGGAATGAAGAATATAAAAGTACCCACAATAGATACCGGAATTGCCAGTATAGGAATTAGCGTAGCACGCCAGTTTTGCAGGAACAGGAATACAACCAATGCAACTAGACCCAATGCTTCCAGAAGTGTAATAATCACTTCCTCCATTGATACTTTTACCACTGTTACATTCTCAAATGGAACGAAATAATCTATATCCTTTGGGAAGGTTTTCTTCAACTCTTCCAGTTTGGCATAGATACCTTCGGCTGTTGATAAGGCATTACTACCCGGCGCCTGGTAAACCAACAGGTAAGAAGCCCTTTTGCCATCTACAAACGAATTGCTGGCATAGGAAAACTTACCCAATTCCACCCTGGCAACATCTTTAAGGTAAACAAGTGCCCCCTTTGCCGGGTCTGATTTTACAATGATATTTTCAAATTCAGCTGAGGTGGATAATCTGCCATTTACTAAAAGGCTGTACTCAAAAACCTGGTCTTTGGTTTGGGGTGGCACACCTACCGAACCCGCTGCCACTTGCACGTTTTGTTCCAGAAGGGCACTGTTTATATCTCCTGTGGTGAGGCCATATTCAGCAAGTTTGTCAGGCTTCAGCCATACACGCATACTGAAATCATCGGTTCTTGTTACAATATCCCCAACTCCCTTTACACGTAAAAGGGCATCCCTAATGAATATATTGGTGTAATTATCTACAAATGTTACGTTATGGGTGCCATTAGGTGAGTACAGGGCCGCCAGCATCAATATGGTTGGGTTACGCTTTCTTACCGTTAGCCCTAGTCTTTTCACCACATCGGGCAATTGCGGAGTGGCAATACTTACCCTGTTTTGTACATCCAGCGTGGCAATATCAATATTGGTACCTATATCGAAAGTGGCACTTATAGTCATAGCCCCATTCCCGGTACTATTACTTTGCAGGTAGCGCATTCCGGGCGACCCGTTTATCTGGGCCTCCACAGGGGTTGCCATGGTTTGCTCCACAGTAAGTGCATCAGCCCCGCTATACTGCCCGGTAACCTGCACTATTGGCGGGGTAATCTCAGGGTATTGCCCTACCGACAAGTTCATAATACAAATAGTACCCACCAAGACCAGTACTATTGATATTACAATGGCAGTTACCGGCCGTCTTATGAATGTATTTGCTATCATTTTTTTAAGTCAAAAGGTAAAAGTTAAAACTTGTTGAAGTCAAAATTCAAAATTCAAAAGTTAAAATGGAAAAGTTGAAATGTATTCAAATGAAAGTATAAAGTCAATTTTCGAAAAAATCCCAATTGAACGAAGTGAGATTAGTATGATCGTTCATAAGGAATTATATCTCAGGGACGACTTTTGACTTTTGAATTTTTACTTTTTAATTTATAATTTGAATTTTGAATTTTTACTTTTGAATTTTCAATTTGAATTTTTACTTTTTAATTAACTCCCCCGTCCTTATCAACGACCCATCACGAATTTTTTGCACGCCTTCCACCACTATGCTATCACCAGCTTGTAAGCCCGATTTCACAATTACCTTATCATTGATAGTTTGCCCAAGCATTACCTTCTTCTGTAAAGAATGCAGTGCAGAATGGGTCACCTTAATAGTTGTATCCTGAAATGGCATCAATGTATCCTTGGCTACATACACAAAGTATTCGCCCATTTGCTCCACTATTGCCCTGCCGGGTATCATCAATTGTGCGGTGGTATCTGTATTCCGCACCCTTACATTGCAACTCATGCCTGCCCTTAGTGTTCCGCCACTATTCGGGAATTTCAGCCTTAATGTAATAGTACCTGTTTGTGGATTCACCCCCCTGTCTATCACCGATATCTGCCCTGGAATCGGGTAGATGCTATTGTCGGGTAGTTGTAGGGTGAATATGGAGTCCTTAGCATTATTATTCAGGTCCTTAAGCTTCATGAACCGTGGTAGCTGCTTTTCGTTTACCACGAAATCTACAGCCATAGGGTCGGTGGTAGAGATGGTATTCATTACTGTTTGCCCGGGGCTTACTGTATTGCCCACTTTCACCTGCGACAAACCTATTGTACCATCAAAGGGAGCCTTGATTACAGAATAATTAAGGTCGGTCTGGGCTCTTGCTAATGTTTGTTTAGCCGCAGCCAATTCGTTTTTTGAGTTTTGCAGGGTAGTGAGTGCATGGTCCAGTAATTGCTTGGCAACGGCCTCATGCTCATTTAGGTAGATATAGCGGTCCGCATCCTTTTGTGCCTGTGCCATATTGCTTTCTGCCACATTCACATTAGCCTCAAGCTGGTTGAAACTTGCCTTATACTTGCTGTCATCTATGGTATATAGTTTCTGTCCCTTGCTCACCATGCTGCCTTCAGTAAAGAAAATACCAGTCACATATCCCTCCACCACAGGCCTTATATCCACCTGCATCAATGCAGTTACCGTGCCGGGGAACTTATCGTAATACAGTGCTTTTTGGGGCTGCAGGCC
>CANGSR010000144.1 GCA_947456055.1 Chitinophagaceae bacterium | reverse complement strand
TAGAGCGTAAATTTCAGTTTTTGGAAGACCGGGATGTTCCAGTTAAAAACGCATTGATTATTTTTGATAGGTCGGTTTGTCGATTTACCAGGAATGGTACTTTTTATTCGAGCCGCAAACACCCTGCATTATCGGGCCAGAAAATGCGTGAATTCCAGAAAGAGTGTTTTTTAGGTTTTTTCAAGCCGAAATTCATGAATCATTATTTGTATTGCCTGATTTTGCATAAATCACCATATAGTACAGAGACGCATTATGAGGTGGAGCCTAATGAGGTTATCTTTAAGAAATATGAAGACCTGATTGAGAAAAACCCGGATGCATTTTATTTGCCCAGGAAAAAGATTTTCAGGAGAAGGGATACGGTGGAGCGTTATTCAAAACCATCGATATTGGACCGACAGAAGGTGCTTTTTTATAATATTGCAAGGATTGCAGCGAAGAAACAAACTAATTTGCGCATAGTTATTAGTCCACTTTATAACCAGAGAAAGCTTGATAGTACTGATGTGCAATTCCTAGATTCACTTTTTGGCAAGGAAAACGTTTGGGATTTTTCAGGTATCAATGAGTTCACCAACGATTATCACAATTATTACGAAACATCGCACTACAGGCCTACACTAGCTACCCGGCTGATGGATAGTATTTATAAGAAATAGTTTTGACCGAAAAAATCTCCTGGCAATATTATTAGATTGATTAGTTGCTAAACAAATTGATAATGTAATGGATTATTGGGCCAATAGCCGGAAGGCTAACAGTGAAAAATGTTTTAATGAGTGGTAGCATCGGTTCGGGGATATCTAGGCTATTTTCTTTAGTTTTTGTATTAATCAATTTCTGCATAGCCTTTTCATAATTGATTAGCTGGATTTTGGCAGGGAAGAAAAACAGCAATATTATAGTGGTACACATTATGCCGATAAGCATTACCTGATAGTCGGCCACCGGGGAAAAATTAAAATCATCAGATATCTTATTGATAAATTCCAATTCATTTACTGAGTGGAACAACACACCAGTTGTTAATACTATAAGGCTTAGGCTGATTGATGTGGTTATCAACATACGATTAAAAAGCCGGGTAGTTGCATTGAATTTTTTAATAATGCCGTTGGTGGGTATATCATCCTTCTCATCCTTATTGTTGTTTAATTCAGAAATTTTATTGGCTTGGATATCTAAATCTATGTCAGTTACTATATTAAATCCGGCTGCACAAATACTTCCCAATGTAATTATTATAATTGCAATTATGCTCAGTTTTCCATAAATATGATTGTAAAATAGGCCATTGTTTATTATGTTTTTTATAAAGAAAGCCTGATACCCCATAATAACGAAAACGAAAATAATAATAAATGCAGCCAGTGATTTATAGAAAATGCTCATTTTGGAAATGTTCAGTCCATAATCATCATTGAAAATTTGAATCTCTTTTAATGAAAACATAATGAGGAATGGGTACAAACCGAATTGGATTAACATCAAAAAAGTCCAGAGGGCAAATCCAGGGTATTCGGTGAAAAAATCTATACTATGATCGAATATGGTAGTTTTTGGGCACAATTTTGCACTTAGGCGGTAGGGACCTATTGGTTTGTTGTATTTTAATGATTTGTTGATATAATAGTCCCAAAGAAATGGTGAGGTGCATTTTTTATTTATATCGGTAGCATTAAAATCAGCATATAGACTGTCTATGGCAAAGCTCTCCTTGTTAATGAATAATTGGTCGTGTACTAGCATCTTATCTAAGGTGGAGTCGTTAATATTTGAAATAAGTTGTTTTCTGTAGTTTATTTCCTGATTAAGTGTATCACTTACGATTCCCCTACTTGCCAGTACAGTTGGGTTATTTTGCAATAGGAGGTTATCTAACAGTACCCTGGGTTCATATTCTATTTCATGGAATGAATTATCGGGATAAGAGAGTAGGAAAGAACCAAGTATAAGCCCAGTTATTCCAAATGTTATAAAGAGGTTTCTTTGGATATAATCCCCAAGACGCTTGATTATCGAAATGTTTTCTTTTGGTGTTTCTGACATGGTAAGTAATTTATAGGTGTAAACCTATTGATTATTTATTTTATTTGCAAGTTTTTGATAATGTTTTTTATACATCCTTAGAATATATCTACAATAGTGAATTCGGATATTAGAGATAAACATGTTGACAGCTTTGTATTACCTACTTTTTCAGTGAGATTTCAATTGCAAACCCTTATCTTTGAAATAAAAAAACATGATTGATAATAATCTTATAACAACATCAACCTCACTCGAGGGCTACAGGGTTATCCGCCAGTTGGGGGTAGTAAGAGGTATCACAGTAAGGTCACGTAGTATTTTAGGTAATATTGCTGGTGGGTTACAATCGGTTTTCGGTGGCGAGCTTTCTGTGTACGTTGAGCTTTGTGAAAAAGCAAGGGAAGAGGCTTACCATAGGATGATAATGCATGCAGGTGAACGTGGCGCCAATGCTATCATTGCTATGCGCTATGATGCAAATGATGTAGGGGAAACGATTACAGAAGTTTTGGCCTATGGTACTGCTGTAGAGGTGGAAAGAATATAGCTTTTCAGTTAATAGAAAGGGGTTGTGTAATTGTTTTTCCTGATGAGAGTCGGGGATTAATTGGTTATTGACCTGAATCAGTGTAATACTTATATCTGTTTTCAGTAATTTTCCTTAAATTTAGTCCAGATTCATTCTTATTTACAGTGTTTTTAAATGTTTAGGATTATGCGGAATAGAGTAGCGCATTTATTAATAGCTATAATAGTATTGTTGGCAGGCAATAGTGGTGCACAGGTAAAGTTTTACCAGCCAGATACATCCATTAAGGTATTTGCCTACAACAGGGAGCAAACCCTTGCATGGTGTGGTGGATTCAATAATCCCCAATTCACCATGGGCGACCTGAACAATGACGGCTTGCCGGATCTGGTAGTTTTTGAACCATGGAATAGCGTGCGCACTTTTATAAATAAAGGCACAAGTGGCCATCCGCTTTATAAATATGACCCTAAATATGCACTTAATTTTCCTGCCATTTATAATTATTTGATCCTGGCCGACTATAATTGTGATGGTATAGCTGATTTATTCCATCAGGGTACATCAGGTTTTGAGGTGTACAGAGGGTATTATAACTCTTCTAACCAATTGTGCTTTGCCTTTTACCAGGATCTTCTTTATTCTAACGATACTTATACCCATGGATTTCCAGTAAATGCATTTACCAACCCATATGATATACCAGCCATAGTAGATGTGGACAATGATGGTGATCTTGATTTCATAGCCTACGACATAAGCGGGGGTACCATGAACTGGTATAAAAATATGCGTGTGGAAAATGGCCTGCCTTGTGATACAATTTTTATAAAATTGGTAGACGGATGTTGGGGTAAGGCTAAACAAGGTGTTTACAGGGCTATGGAATTGGCCAAAAGGCCATCAAATTGCTTTGCTTGCGATAATAGTCACCTTCATAAAACACCACGAACAGGTGGCAGGGTAACTGATGGGGGGAATACCCCGTGCCTATTTGACTGGGACATGGATGGTGATTATGATTTGCTAAATGGTAATTCCTATTTTGATGAAATGTGCCTGGTGGTAAATGGCCGGATTGAGACGGGTTCCGGACCAGATAGCTTGATTTCGCAGGATACTTTATGGCAATCTACTACCGGTGGTACCCAAGTGGCATTGCCCCAATGGCCATCGGCATTTAATATTGATATAGACCAGGATGGGAAAAAAGACCTGATTGTGGCTCCTAACAAATTGGGTGATGTATCAGAGAATTACCATTGTATCTGGTATTACAAGAATTTTACTACTACTGGTCATGCTGATTGGCGTTTCCAGTCTGATTCGTTTATAACTGATATGACAATAGATTGTGGCTCTACGTCCTACCCAATGTTATTTGACTATAACAAGGATGGCTTGCCAGATTTATTTGTAGGTTCAGGTGGTTATTACCAGGCAGACGGAACTATGAAAAGCCGTATTTCTTATTACAAAAATACCGGTACTATAGGTCATCCTGAATTAACATTGCAGACAAACGATTTCCTGAATACAAGTATTTATGGTTTCAAGGGCACAGCAATAGCATTTGGAGATATAGATCATGATGGTAAAGCAGACCTGTTAATAGGCCATGCTAATGGAACTATCTCATATTTTAAGAACTGGGCTACCAGTGACACAGTTACGCCTATATGGCAATTAGTTTCCCTGAACCTGACTGATGAAAATGGAGATACTATTACGGTAGATAATTCTGCTGCACCCTTTATTTATGATATGGATAAAGATGGTAAAAAAGACATGATTATAGGTAATATATACGGTACATTGGTATATTACCAGAGTGTAAGTACAGTACCCGGTACTATTAAACTTAAATTAATTACCCAGGAACTTGGCCATATTGCTGCCGACCCTAAACGTAATTTCAATATTTACAGCACACCATTTATAGGTAAAATTGATTCTACCGGAATTGATTACCTTTTGATGGGTAGTAATTCGGGTAATATATATAGGTTCACAGGTTTCCAGAGTGGCGATACCAGTGCAACTTATACTATGCTGGATAGCCAGTTTTCATATATCGATTCTACCCATAATGCCTATGCTAAGCCAGTGCTTGCGGGTGGTATTTATGACAATATGAGGGCATCGCTCACCATTGGCGACCTGGGTCATGATGGTAGTTTTGAACTGATACTAGGTAATAAAAGGGGAGGCCTGGAGTTATTTAAACGTAAAGAGCGCAGTAGGGTAGATGTATATAATGTGGTTGAAAATGGCCAGATACAAGCATTCCCCAATCCGGCTAATGATATCCTGAATATTACCTGGTCGGGTATTATAGAACCAAATGTGCAGGTAGAACTGGTAAATATGCAGGGACAGACTATTTATAAAAACCAGGTGGAAACTACATTAGGCGCTACTACTATCAGCTTGGCTGGCATACCTAATGGTATGTATGTGTGCCAGGTGAAAAGCGGAGTGAACAAATATTTTGCCAAGGTTTCGGTGGTGAAGTAATATGTAATTACTCAATTATCTTAATAATTTTCACCGGGCATGCCTGGGCAGCCTTTTTATTAATAGCTAGTTCATCGTTGGAAATCAGGGCTTGCCAGATCCCTTTTTTTTCTGTGCTGTCTACAAGGGTACACTTGCCATCCTGCCTTGACATGCGCCATCTTACAGGCCATATCTCAAAGCAAATATTGCAACCTATACACTTGCCACGTTGGTGAAGGATTTTAGGCATATTCGGTGGCTACTATTTTATACAGTTTATCTCCGGGCCTTACTTTCTCGGCAAAGGGTACGGCGATACTGTGTCCTTTTTCAGCCTTTTCTACAGGGCCGTTATCTACATGTATTTTCTCTGCTATCTGCGATACTATACCAGTGGTGGGGCCCATAAGTAATAATTCATCACCAACCGAGATTCCTGCTGTTTCTAAAACAAACTCAGCTACGCCAATTTTCGGGTAATATTTCACTGCCTTGCCCAGGTATATTTTTTTCCGTGTGGCTTGCGAACCATCAGTGTCACTCCATTCGCCAAGTTGGCGTCCCAGGTAATAACCGTCCCAGAAACCACGATTGAAGACTGTACTTAACCTTGCCTTCCAGTCTTCTATTTTTTCTTTGCTGTAGCTGTTGTCTTCAATGGAAATAGCAGCCTCCTTATAGCATTTTACAGTAGTATAAACATAGTCGGCACTCCGTCCACGGCCTTCTATTTTCAATACTGATACCCCAGTTTCGGCAATTTTATCCAGAAAATCTATGGTGCAAAGGTCTTTTGCACTCATAATATATTCATTGTCTATTTCCAGTTCCTTACCACTGTCCATATCAGTAACCAGGTATTTGTGCCGGCAATTCTGCACACATGCACCCCTGTTGGCAGATGAATTATTAGAATCCAGACTTAGGTAACATTTGCCAGATACCGCCATACATAAGGCACCATGGGCAAATATCTCAATCTTCATCAGTTCGCCTTTTGGCCCCCTAATGTTGCGTGACTTTATTTCCCTGGTAATATTTTTTACCTGTTGCAGAGTGAGTTCACGTGAAAGTACAATCAGGTCGGCATAGGCACTGAAAAACTCTACTGTATCAATATTGGTGATATTGGCCTGGGTGCTTATGTGTATACTCACTCCTTGTTTTTTGCATTCATTCAGCACGGCAAAGTCGGCGGCAATAACGGCATCCACACCACTAGCCTTGCACTGGGCAATGATGGTACTGGCCAATTGCTTATCATGGTCGTACATAGTAGTATTGAGTGTGAGGTAGGTTCTGATTCCATGTTCACTACAGCGGGCCACCACTTCAGGAATATCAGCAACCTTAAGCGAAGCCGCCGATTTTACCCTCATATTCAATTGCTCCACCCCAAAATAAATAGAATCAGCCCCTGCCTGTATAGCAGCCTGCAAACTTTCCCATGAGCCCACCGGGGCCATTATTTCCATCATAGAAGAATACTAAACCGCCAAAATTATATCCATTACCCATATATGGAACTGATTATAGTCAGGTTTTGGGTGTTTTTAGGTAGGGGTATGTAGGGATTTTTGGGGGAGGATTTGAAGATTGTAGGATATTTTTCGGACACAACCGCAAATACCTAATACTCCAAGTGGGAATTACCTCTACAAGAATATTGGACTGTTTTTTCTTTATTGAAATTTTTGATGGGTGTAAATATCTAACCCTTGTCAATAGAAATAGTTCCCGGACCTACAAAAATTAGCCCGAAGAATACAAAGGCCAATTCAATTGACTCAGATGCACCTAGAACAGAATGGTCTTTAGAGAAAAGGTAAAGGATAGCCACGATGAAATTGATAACCATCAATACGCATACCAACCTGAACCAAAGCCCAAGTACACAAAATATGCCACCAATAGTTTCGGTAATGGCGCATAAAAAGCCCCAGAGTATGGGGAAGAAATGAATATTCAGTAAGCCCATGCTGTGGCCCCTGGTGGCCCATTGGTCAATACCACCAGTTAATTCGGGCAGGCCATGCAGGAACATCATAACCCCTAGTCCGGCCCTTAAAACAAATAACCCGAAATTTCTATAGTTGCCAAGTTGCGAAAATAATGCCATAGTGCTTTGCCTGAATAAAAATTAAAGGTAGGGGAATTTCAAGATTGAACAAAGTAAAACCCTATTGAGTAAATGAGGTTGGTTTCTATCTAATTGTTAAAAATATAAGCCCTGCCTGCTCATATTTCCGTATTATCCTTAATTTACAGTCTTTATAATGCAAGTATGATAAAGATGAAATCCCTGTTGACGGTGTGTAGCTTATTTGCATGCTTATTTACTGTATCCCCTGCTTTTGCATCGAAGATATTTATACCAATGGATGCCGAAAACCAGGTGAACCACCTTAAAGCCTATGGTATAGCCTATGCTGCACTAAAAGCTAATGTGCCTGTGGACTGGTTGCTCAATTATAAGGGTGGTAGCTTTGGTATAGACCAGGTGGAAAGTATAGAGCGTATGTGTAAGCTGAAAGGTGTGAGTTATTCTATAATGAGTGATGCACAATATGGTGGTGTGCTGAATGATATTGCCAATCCTGATTTTAATGGTGATGTGATAAAACTGGAAAAAGCCCCGAAAATTGCCGTTTACACACCGCCAAATAAGGAGCCTTGGGATGATGCGGTAACAATGGTATTGACCTATGCCGAAATACCCTTTGAGAAGGTATATGATGATGCCGTACTTGCTAATGACCTGCCAAAGTACGACTGGCTGCACCTGCACCACGAAGATTTTACCGGGCAGTATGGTAAGTTTTGGTACCAGTACCGAACTGCAGCATGGTACCAAAAAGACCAGAAAGATGCTGAGGCTATGGCTACCAAGCATGGTTTTAAAAAGGTGAGCCAACTGAAACTTGCCGTGGCTAAGAAAATACGTGATTTTGTGACCGGTGGTGGCTACTTGTTTGCTATGTGTTCTGCTACCGACTCCTACGATATTGCCCTGGCAGCTGATGGGGTAGATATATGTGCCGAGCCATTTGATTATGACCCGATAGACCCCAATGACCAGCAAAAGCTGGATTTTACAAAGTCTCTGGCTTTTAAGGACTTTACCCTCATCAATGATCCTTACCATTACGAGTATTCTAATATAGATAATACGGAATACAGGGTGGGTAAGGTGCCTATGAAGATTGATTATTTTTCATTATTTACCTTCTCGGCCAAGTTCGACCCGGTGCCAAGTATGCTCACGCAAAACCATACTACCACTATCAAAGGTTTTATGGGACAGACCACTGCCTTCCGCAAAGAAGTTTTGAAATCGAGCGTGCTGGTGATGGGCGATTTTAAACCCATGAATGAAGCCCGCTACATACATGGTGAATATGGCAAGGGTACCTGGACTTTTTACGGTGGCCACGACCCCGAAGATTATGAACACCATATAGGTGACCCCCAAACTGACCTTAACCTGCACCCAAGTTCGCCCGGATACCGTTTAATACTCAATAATGTATTATTCCCGGCAGCAAAGAAAAAGCCAAGGAAAACGTAGGTATTACCACATATGATCTAATTCCCTTTTTGTAAATACCCTTTTTGTAGGTATTTCTTGTAAAATGGGTTCCATAGCGCCTGAAATAAACGTTCTGTATTCCCTTGAAGCTGTCCCATTTCTCCTCAATTCCCTGTTAAGAACTAAGGGTGTTTGAGCGTTGTCAATAGGAATACCTTTAATCCAGACACTATCATATCCTATATAAGTAATCAGGGCATCATAAATGCCGGGAGGAATAGGACTAATGACATAATTACCGTCATAATCAGTTACATTTCCTGCGATCAAAGTGTCATGTTGGAATATTTGCACAGTTGCATTGATGATTCCCTGCTTCATTTCATCAATAACCCTTCCAGAAATACCTCCCGTAAATTTTGATGACAAAGTGTCATTTGACTTTTGTTTTTTAGAAAATAGGCTATCCTGCACCATTGGCGGTCTGTTCTGTGCCAATACCTGGGGTGATTGGGTGAAAATCAATCCTAGTCCCATGGCAATGGCTAATCTATAAAGTCGGCTATGGGGTTGGTAAGGGATGGAAATGGGTCGGTTGATTTGGGTAGTTAATAACCTACCACATATTTCACCATAAGCACTAGTTATTGCTTTATAAAGTTCTGCATCACTGCTTTGGGTGAAATCTATTACCCTTTTATTGCAATGGGCGCAATGCCTGCCACCATCCACGGGTGTCATTTCATCCCAGCTTTCGTGGCAGGGAGTGGGTATTACTATTTGTATTGCTTTTCGGTTGCCCATAAACAAATCTATAAAAGAATAGACGTAAAAATTGGGATTAATCTTGGGTTGGGGGAGAAGGTATTTTATAATTCTTATTGTTTTTCTTGAATCTATATTAAGTAGGTAATCAATTTTTCTATCGGCTAAGAAAAAGCCAAGGAAGACTTAGGAGTTTACCACATATGATCTAATTCCTGTTTTGTGAAAACCTTTTTGGTTGGTGGGTCGGATAATAATGTTGGATAATATTCAATTCTTGTCATTAACCCCATCCTCACGCTAAAGTGCCTTCCCATTTCTATAGGATTTATTATGTAATGCATGCTATCCTGAACTTTGACATTTTTACAAAGCATGCTATCATAACCAATGTAACTGATTGAAAGGTCATATGTGCCTGGCCTTATTGAGTTTATGTTGAAATTACCATTTGTATCTGTAACACATCCATTTATTAAAGCCCCATGTTGGATTACTAACACGGTTGCATAAATAACACCTTGCTTTGTTTCGTCAATAACCCTACCAGAAATACCTCCAGTTATTTTTGAAGATATGGTATCATTAGTCTTTTGTGTTTTTGAAATAAGGCTATCCTGCACTAGGGGCGGTCTATTCTGTGCCAATACTTGTGGCGATTGGGTGAAAATCAATCCTAGTCCCATGGCTATTGCTATTCTATATAGGCGGCTATGGGGTTGGTAGGGGATGGAAATGGGGCGGTTGAGTTGGGTAGTCAATAGTCTGCCGCATATTTCACCATTGGCACTACTTACTGCTTTATAGAGTTCTTCATCGCAGCTTTGGGTAAAATCTATTACCCTTTTGTTGCAATGGGCGCAATGCTTGCCACCATCCACAGGTGTCATTTCATCCCAGCTTTCGTGGCAGGGAGTGGGTATTACTATTTGTATTGCTTTTCGGTTGCCCATAAACAAATCTATAAAAGAATAGACGTAAAAACTGTGGTTAATCTTGGGTTTAGGGGATTATTTATATTTTGTGGAGATAGCCTTTTCTTATAAGCTTACTATGATTTCATATTGCTTATAGATAATTAAAGCCGGTTGTGTTGATTGAATATGGTCATAATTACTCGCAATTCACAAAATAGCTGCCACCCACTTTTTCAAAGATTAACTTTTTTGAGAACACATCGTCTATTTCATGTTTTTGTTTGAAGGTATAGTCGGCTATTGCACAGCGGCCATCAGGCCTTTCGCTGTACAATTCAATATGTATCCTGCGGGCGTTTACGAAACCATTCTTGTCGAGCTCGTTAATCCAGTTATAAGATAAGATGATTCCTTTAGTATATGTTTCAGGGCAGCGGAGGTTAAGGGCTCGCTCATTAGCAATTTTGAGAGCTTGTTTCACCAGGTTTTCATCTGTCATACCCGCTTTGAAATCCCTGAACCGTGCATGGTTTTGTGCATAGGTGAGACTACCCAGGAAGGTTAGGATTAAAAATAAGGTGATGAAGATTCTTGCCATGGGCTAAATTTCCTCAAAGATAAATGTTTAGCGCAATGATTAGAATTAGGGAAAAATATATACAATAGGCTGAGGGACAGATTTGATTTCTTAGATGTAATTTATTTAGGCAAAGTTTTTTCAATTTTGGTATGATCTTTTGTAGTTGGTGGCTTATACAATTATGTTATTTATAAATGTTAATAAATACAATTTATATATTTAATTATTTAAAAAAACTAGGTTAGTTTACAATTAATTTATTCTAGTCTGATTATTTTATTTTAAAATTATTCTACCTTAGCAGAGTTAACATATTCAATCATCAAAATTTTTAAAAAAAATGAATGCTCAACAACCATTAATGTCGAATGCCGGTATTAAGGCATACGCAACAGCAGGTCTTACCCCAGCCCAGCTTAGCCAGTTAGGCCCATTAGCAAATTTGATTGGTGTATGGGAAAACGCCCCAGCTCCTGCGAACACACCATCAACAGGATGGAATGTAATCATGGTTCCATCTAAGGCCAATGGTTTTAAACTTGAAGTAATCCC
>CANGSR010000143.1 GCA_947456055.1 Chitinophagaceae bacterium | reverse complement strand
ATACCAAACAGGTAAAAACATGTTTGTAGCCAATGGGTACTACGATATTGGCATGGACCATTTCGCATTACCTGGTGATGATTTGTATATAGCCTCACAAACAGGCAGGCTTCACCGCAACTTCATGGGTTATACCACGCAGAACAGCAATATACTCATTGGCTTGGGGGTATCTAGTATTAGCAGCACGGGGTTTGCCTTTGCACAGAATGCCAAAATTTTGCATGCCTATACCGAGCAAATCAATAGTGGAAACCTCGCCATAGAAAAAGGCTATTTCCTGAGTGATGAGGATGTAAGATTTGGGCAATACATACTTGATATTAGTTGTCGTGGCACCACCCGCTTCCTGCCCGAGGATATGGAAACCATCAATACCTATTGCATGCCCGAACTGGAAAAATTAATGGCCGACAACCTCCTATATATCAACAATAATGTCCTCCAGATTACAGAACTAGGCAAAAATTTCATCAGGAATATCTGCTCTGCCTTCGACCTTTATATCCAAAAGAACAAGGCTAAGGAGGAAAAAAGAATTTTTAGTAAGGCGATTTAGAATATATGTTTAAGATTAGGCCGCTACCGGATGACGGTGGTGGCTTTATTTGTTGGAGGGAGTGTGATTCACTAGTTCAAGCGCTTGCTTCGTACTAGAAGGCGTCGCTTACTTAAATTTAAACATTTTTGTTATCACAATTACAAGCCAATAATTGACGAACAATACTTATTTTAATATTTTCGCAAGCAAGACGGTTGCAAGAAACCAGACCAAGCGACGCCTGGACTAGTTGAAAATGATAGCAATATATTTGAATTCGAGATCTTCATTTCCTGAAGAGCGCGATGGAGACGGATTCAATCCGTCTCTATGCGTGGTTTGATATTTGTTTCCTGATAGGCGTGGCAGAGACGGATTGAATCCGTCTCAGGAAATGAGGGCAATATATATGAATTCCGAATTTTCATTTCCTGACCTGTGCGATGGAGACGGATTCAATCCGTCTCTACGCGTGGTTTGATATCTGTTTCCGGATAGGCGGGGTAGAGACGGATTGAATCCGTATCCGGTAATAATGGCTATATATATGAATTCTAAATTTTTCATTTCCTGACGTGCGCAATTGATACGGATTTATCGAGACCCACTAGTCCAAGCCTAAACACCATATTCATATACCAACCTATAATCCAACAAATCCCACCACCATCTTACAGGCAGTGAGATTTGTAAAATTTGCAATTATCTAAAACTTAAATAAAGCTCTTAATCAACTCGATACCACGGTGGCTCCAAATAGGGTGTGGAATCTGGCCCCATTCGGTAGCCCATTGTATGGCTATTTCCTGTGGGGTTTTATTGGTTTCCTTGCAGGTAGCTAAGAGGCTTAGAGTGCCATTCTTTGGGTCGTCGTATATCTTTTGCACTTCTTTCTTCAGGTCGTTTTCCAGGCGGCCATATTGCTCGTTGGCGCAATTGATAATACCCAGCCGGTTGATAAAGAAGTCGGGCAGGTAGGTGATGCCACGGTCACGGAGCAATTTCCAATCCTGGTCAAAGTCTTTTAGTTGGTTATTGGCTGCACCTACTACATATTTGCATTTCAGTGATGCTATTGTTTCGGGGGTAAGGATGCCACCTATAGCGCATGGGGCAAATACATCGCACTCGGCAGTATAAATATCAGCTACATTATTCACTATGGTCACCTTATCACTATAGGCACCATTATCATATCCTTTAATATTCTGGCAGGCAGCAGGGTCATAATCAAATATCACCAGGCTACCACCGCTTTTTAATACAAACTCGGCCAATGGACCACCAACGCTACCCACACCTTGTATGGCTACCGTTTTGCCGCTTAGATCGTCTTTGTTCTCAAAATGTTTGATGGTGGCTTTCAGTGCATTGAATACACCCTCAGCAGTCCAGCGGCTAGGATTAGAACTGCCACCGACGACCGCAGGTAAACAAGTGACATACCTACAGACCGACAATATGGTTTGCATATCCTCGGGCGTTGTGTTCATGTCCTCGGCGGCTATATAAGCACCATTAAGGCTGGCTATGTATTTACCATAGTTTTTGAACAGGGTTGTCCTAAGCGCAAGATTGGTAAATACTTTTTTACCATCTACACGGTTATGAGCATCTATTTTGGCAAACTCTTCAGCATTTATTGGGCAGATTATAGCTTTACCACCACCCCACCAAAGTCCGGAGATGGAGTTTTTATCGGTCATACCCTTGCTTAGTCTTAGTCCATCCTCTATAGCACCTGTCATTTGCTCGTAATCACGGTATTTAAGGCGGGTACCACCCTGGGCTTGTCCACGTATGGTGCTATGCACAAATGCCATAAACAAGCATTTGGTTTCATCATCATATTTTATGAATACACCTTCATGCTTACGGTAATCTTTAAGAGTAGCAATTTCTGCTGCTAAACCTGCAAACACACCACCCGAATTGGAGATGCCGTTTTCGTTGGTGATTACATAACCTTTATCAACACCCTCACTTTGCATGATTTGCGCAAACTGTTCAGGTGATTTACTTAAAATATTTTGAGTCTCCATTTTTTAATTATTTAGATTGCAAAAGTAATGAAGCTTTGCAAAATAAATAGGTTATTATAAGTAGTATTAATCACAGCCTATCCCACCATTTTTATACCCTTCCATTACACATCTAAAACCGACATAACGGCATATTTACTCATAGGATATCCTAAAATCCATCCAACTAGAAATAGGAACCTAGATAACATTCTCAACATTTTACAAGTGATAAATTTATATAGCTATCAAGAAAATGTATTTTACAATGTATTGAATGTAGTAGAAGAACCTTAATTTTGTTTAATAAAAATCTATAAATATGAAACAATTCTTTCTATGCCTTCTAGCTTTCCCTCTATACTTTAATGCACAAGCTCAATCTACCAGCAACTTTTATGGCTTGGCGAGGAAAAACACACCTATAGAAGCTGTTTATCTTGCTACAGTAAATCCTTCTACAGGAATTGTGACTAATGTTAGTGATACTTCAGTAGCTACAATGGTCAATCTGACGGGTGCGGCACTTGATCCATACCGAAATCTGTACCACTTCCTAGGTTATAATGAAATCAAAAGTATAGACCTTAGTACTGGCCTCCCGGTAAGGAGCGTAGTTACTTATAATCCTATTGCTGATAGCTATTTCGATAATTACAGATTCAACAATTCAGACTCTACTTTATATGGACTTGCCCGGAGAAACACTTATGATTCAATAACCATGACCAATTATGGAGAGCTTTACCTTGCTACCATTAATCCGGTTAGCGGTGAAATAACCCAGATTTCTGATACCTCAGTTGGCCAGGGCTATGCATTATCTGGCAGTGCAATAGACCCCTACCAGATGGTTTACTATTACTCTACTGGCTCTCACTTTATTGGTTTGGATATATATACAGGCAATGTATATTCTAATGCTGCCATGACATTAGGCTTTGGTAGGATGTTTGACAATTTCACCTATAGCTGCACAGATACATCTATATATGGATTAATACGTCAAAATTATTACGATACTGCATATGACCCTATAGATTCAAGTATTTATTGGCTTGAGGTTGATTCAACTGCTATATTCCTTGGTAAAATAAACCCGAATACAGGCGTTATAACCACAGTGTCACCAACCTCAATAGCCAGTGGAGGTTATAGCCTAAATGCAGGTGCTACTATAGACCCAGATGCAATGGTGTATTATTACAATAATGGTTCAGAACTGGTAGGTGTAAGCCTGGTTACAGGCCTCATCGTAAGCCATCCTACACTTACTAATACCAATGGGCAATTTTTCGAATTGATGCGAATAAGTGCAAATTGTATGGGAGCCACCCGACCTATGCGCACAGTAAGTACAACAGCCATAAATGAATTAAAGGCAAAAGATGAACGCATTACCATCTACCCTGTGCCAGTTGTCAATGAATTCTCCATAAATAGTGTTGTTCCTGTTAGCAAAGTTGAAATATTCTCCAATGTTGGTAAGCTAGTGCTATCCAGCACCTCTATCACTGGACCAATAAATACCAGTAATCTACCAACCGGATTGTATATAGTAAAAATCCAGACATCTAATGGATTACAGACACAAAAAATCTGGAAACAATAAATAGATTTACTGTTGACCTCACATTATGGTGTATTACTAAACTACACCATAATGTTTAGCAATCCATAATACTGGCACACTCTATATAAATCTAATAGACAACCATTCAATTGTTATATTTGCCTACTATTTATGCTATGGCACGTATACTAATATTCATCTTTTTATTGCTCAATTCAAGCCTTCAAGCTAAGATACTACCTGCAGAAAACAGTAAACTCAATTACCGGTTGGTAGGATTTTCTTGTTTTGAAAATGATAGGCAGGATAGTATGGTGAATTTTGAATTGGCTATTGGCAGGTGGACAAATGAAGCCGATTTTAAAAAAAACATTCTACTTAGAAAGGTAAATACCAAAGGAAAAGTAATCATTGATGTACCCTACTTTGGCAAGGAATACACCTGGCGGAGTATAAATAGCCAAAATACCAAGAGCGATTTTCACCACTTTAGTATTGTGATAAGTGGTGAGGCTGATACAAATGTTACCAGAATGACTATTCTGAAACCTGCCGAAAAATACAAGGATGCTTATGTATTTGAAGATGGAGCCAATGCATTATTTGATATGGAGGGTAAAGCGGTATGGTACCTCCCCTCGTCCGGGTCACTCAACCCCAGGAAAAACGGGGTTATGGACCTGAAATTGACCCCGCACGGCACGGTTACATTTATCTCTGCAAATAATATTTACGAAACCAACTATAGTGGTAAAATCCTATGGAAAGGGCCAAACACCGGGGAAGTTAGCGGTGATTCCACCGAGCATTACCATCATGAATTTACCAGGCTCGCAAATGGGCATTATATGGCCTTGGGTACCGAGTTTGTTAGTATAGATTCATCAGATTTTCTTATTGATCATGGCAAAGATGATTATTTGCCATGGGTAACAAAGGACAAAAACAGAGGCAAAAAAACGCCCTTTGGTACACTGATAGAGTATGACGAAAAGGGCAAGGTGGTGTGGTCGTGGAAACTATCGCAGTACTTTTTGGATAATGATAAGCGATACCTGAATGCCAATTATTATGATCGTTCTGGCCCATACTCAATTATTGATGTGCACGCAAATGCGTTTTACTTTGATGAAAAAACCCGGGAATTGTACCTGTCCTTAAAAAATATTAATTCTATTTTCAAGATTAAATACCCCGAAGGAGATGTGCTCAATATTTGTGGTCAATTAGGTAATTTCAGAGTACTGTTTGAAAACAAACCAGATTTCTGCGGGCAGCATAGTTGCAAAACCACTAAAGATGGTGCCTTATTCCTCTTCAATAACAATACCTGCAATAAGGGCGAACTACCCAAAATTATGGTCTTTGACCAGCCAAAAGGTAATGGAGGCGAATTACAGCCAAAAGGTAAAGTAGGTGAATTACAGTCAAAATGGGAATATGCCATCAATCTGGATGATGTAGTGGCCTATAAGGAAAAGGAAGCGAAGAAAATAAGTGATACAATAAAAATAGCACCACCCAGTGTTTTGGCCACCCTGGGTATCTATTCTAAAGGGGGAAACATTGTTGAGTTGCCCGATAATAGCTTGTTTGCAAGTATCTGCGGGGCTTATGGAAAGGCATTTATTCTCTCGCCGGAGAAAAAAATATTATGGTCGGCTTTGCTGGAAAAATACAATCCATATAAAAATAAATGGGAGGATGTAATCAATTATAAAGCCAATATAATCACCGACCGAGAACAATTAGAAAAATTTTTTTGGAATGTAGAATAACACAAATACGAAAATTTACCCAACAAATCTCAGGATAAGTGATAATATTAATACCTATATTGCGTTAGATTGAAAACAGATTTATGAAAAACCTATCAATTGTAATACTTATTGCAATCGGCCTATTTAGCTGCACCAAAAAATCTAATGATGTTATTAAGGTAGTTCCTAAAGTTACTGTAGATACCAAGACTATTGAAAATCCACCCAAAAGGGACATTACCTATTCAGGGGTGGTTAAAGAATTGTTCTCAAATTATTATTATCCAAATTATTATACCAGCGACACAACCTATACTAGCACCATTACGATACATTGTATTGATACAGCCAATACCCAGGTTATTGGGTCATTAACACGTGTGCTATTTGATTATGCCATTTATCATTATCAAACCTTCCCAATAAATGTTACATTAACCAGAAACAGGTTTGGATATTATTCATGTGAACCTGAACCGGATATGTATATCAATATGTACATTACCCGTCCCGATAGTATTTCTCTGACCATAACTAAATCTTATCTGTGTAGCGATGTTAGAGATCAATTGCAGTTTAGTGCATTAAGGGATAAGAATTAATAAAGGGTTAGTAATTCAACTAACAACCAGACTTATCGGCCTGGCCATAGTCCACACAATCGGAAGCAGAATTTACCGGAGCCAAAACCTGAATAAGACCTGCACCTGGATGTTGCATCAGCCTTTCGCCAAAGGGATACACTCGTACCCTAATGTCCTTTTGTTTAATGGTAGAAAGGTATTTGGAGGCAATCTCAGCAGATTGGGCTTTACCATTAATAAATAATTGATCCTGATTTTTTTCTATGAGGAATCCCTGATTCTCATCTACCAGGCGGTCATTTATCATTCTTTGTATGAGATCATTTGTCTCTTGTTTTTCATCAGATACAATTGTTGTTTTAACTTGTGTCGGAGTAATCTTGGCAACAACTGTAGGTAGGGTGGTATTTACCCTATTAAGTACCAAACAGGTAATGGTACAGGTAACAACTACGAGAATAAATATGGCTCCTATCTTCCTACTAGAGCTAAGCTTGTTCTTTTTCATATTTGAGTGTTGTATACTGGATGATGATTCAAATCTAATACAATAATGATTATTTAGTCGCCAATGCTGTTGGCAAGCCATCCAAACTAATCTGGTTCTTATCCTTCATGTATTTTTCTAATCCGTCCTTGCCTTTATTTTGCGCCCATTTATCAGCATGGTTGCGCTCCCCTTTATAGGTAAACAATGGTACACTGTATCCGCAGGAGGTTTGAACCATATCAATATCTGCTACTATAATTTGTCTTGTACCTAAAGGTGTAATGAAATTGGCAGCAAGTGCAGTCCACTCTTCATGTTTAGGCAACACTGTCCTACCCTTTCCATAAAGCCTGAGGATATTAGGAGGTCCATCGTAGGCACAAAACATGAAGGTAATACGTCCGTTTTCAAGAATGTGGGCAGATGTTTCATTACCACTACCTACAAGGTCCAGATAGGCAACCTTATTTGGCGTCAAAACCCTGAAACTATCCATTCCTTTGGGCGAGAGATTAATATGCCCATCACCCGCCAAAGGGGCTGTAGCTACAAAAAACATCTTTTGATGCTCAATAAAAGACTGGTGTTTGACTTCTATAAAATTAAAAAAACTACCCATAGAGTTTATATGTTGTATCAAAGTTAGATAATATCTTAGATATTGATTTGCTAAAACTATCCTAAACCAGAAGATTTATTTAACCAATTTATAGGTGGCATAATAATTTTGGTTAAGTACCTTTGCTCCCAATAGATGGTAAAGATTGGCAATATTGAATTAGGTGAATTCCCCCTTTTGCTTGCTCCTATGGAGGATGTAAGTGACCCTCCATTCCGGGCAGTGTGCAAAGATTATGGCGCAGACCTTATGTATACGGAGTTTATTTCGTCGGAAGGACTGATTAGGGATGCCATGAAAAGCAGGCAAAAGTTGGACATATTTGATTATGAGCGCCCAATAGGAATTCAAATTTTTGGGGGTGACGAAGATGCAATGGCATTATCGGCAAAAATTGTAGATACTACAGGTCCAGACCTTTTAGATATCAATTTTGGCTGCCCGGTTAAAAAAGTAGTTTGTAAAGGAGCAGGTGCGGCAGTGCTTAAAGATGTAGACCTGATGGTAAGGCTGACGAGTGCCTGTATCAGGTCAACAAGTTTGCCGGTTACAGTTAAGACCAGATTGGGTTGGGATAGTAATACCAAAAATATTGAAGAGGTAGCTGAGCGATTACAGGATATTGGGGTAAGTGCCCTCAGCATACATGGCCGAACCAGGCAACAACTATATAAGGGCGATGCTGACTGGACATTGATAGCAGCAGTAAAAAACAATCCTAGAATACATATCCCTATTTTCGGCAATGGAGATATTGACACCCCTGAAAAGGCACTGGAGTATAAAAACAGGTATGGTGTGGATGGGATTATGATTGGTAGGGCGGCCATAGGTTACCCATGGATTTTCAGGGAGGTAAAGCACTATATTAATACCGGCGAACACCTGGCACCACCTACATTAAGCGAGAGGCTACAGGCATGCAGGAAGCACCTGTATGGTTCCGTAAGCTGGAAAGGACAGAAGTTGGGCATACTGGAAATGCGTCGCCACTATGCTAGTTACCTTAAGGGACTTTCGCATGTAAAAGAATTCAGGAACCGGCTGGTAACTACCGAAGACCTAAGTGAAATAGATGCCATACTGAATGAGGTGGAAATAAAATATTCTTCAGAAAATGTACTTGCTTAAAACCAGGCAATAGTAATATGACAGATAGTGATGAACATTTCAGGTTAAAACCACCTACCCCATCCCAACTGGCGGTTCAAACCCTGCCGGTTATTATTGCTATTTTTATAATCCTTGTATTGGAATTTATCATCTACCCTAGTCAGCACCAATTTGATGGGCAGGTATTAATACCCATCAAAAACCTTCCAGCAATTTTATTAACTCTTGTTATTTACCAGATTTACGTAACCGGCAAAAGAATAAAAAAACGCTCTACTTTTTTGCTGACAATTAATGATGAATTCCTCACAATGATGGAAACAGGGAAGCCACCAGTGCGTATGGCATGTGGCACAGTGGAGAAAATTGTAAAAAGTTATAAGGGAATCATTTACATCACTTCTTCAAAAAACGATTCTATTATTGTAATACCCAGTGGAGTTGAAGATGAAGACCAACTACTCTATAGACTAAAACAATTGGGACCAATTACAGATAATTCAGCACCGGTTACACGTAATACACAGGTGATACAAGTATTGATCGTAACTGTGGTAGTGTTAGTTTTTGCAATACTGAAAAGAAACCTGGTGAATGAGCGAACTTTTATTACTATCATCTCATTAATTATCCTGATAAGTGTAATGTTCCTTACCAGGATTTTAAAGAGCGATTCAAAAATCTAGCTTTTAAAATCAGAATAAAGCAGATATTTTTTTCTTATTTTTTTGAATTGTTGCAAATCGCCTTTCCACGATTTCCTTATAGCATTGGCACTAAGGCCCTTCTTAATTTGTTCTTGTAATTTTGAGGTTCCTGCCAACTTTGTAAAGAAGTCGGTAAAGAACTTTTCCTTATCCTGACTTGCAGTATAAGCATCAATTAACCATTCCAGGTGGATATGGTTATCAATATTTTCAAGTACCGTATTTGCATTATCACCTACCAATTGTCCAAAGCACTCCTTACCCTCATGCATGGGGCTTTTAGCACCTTTGCCACTTTTGGGTGTAAAACTATACTTGTATTTCTCTTTTAGTGTCGGACTACCGAATTGCATAAATGGCATAGTAGTACCCCTGCCTACACTAATTGTAGTACCTTCAAAAAGGCATAATGAAGGATAAGCATAAATGGCGGCCATACGTGTAAGATTAGGTGATGGGGCTACAGTAATTTGGTATTTGCTTTTGTGGCTATAGTTTTCGCAGGTAATTACCTTCAGGTTTAATTCTTTAGCATTTGTAAACCATCCTTCTCCTTTGAGCATTTGGGCATATTCCCCTGCGGTCATTCCGTAAACTATTGGTATGGGTTGCATGCCAACGAATGATTTATTTTCATTGGTTAATACCGGGCCATCTAAATAAAAACCATTAGGGTTGGGACGGTCAAATACCATAAACATCTTTTTGTTTTCAGTGGCAGCCACCATACAATATTCCATAGTACTGATATATGTATAGAATCGTGCACCTACATCCTGAAGGTCGTAAATTAAAACATCAATATCCTGCAAATCCTGTGACTCGGGTTTCTTATGCTTACCATAAAGAGAGATTACCTTAATGCCGGTTGCACTGTCGATGGTATTGTCAATTTTCGCCCCAGCATCCTCATTGCCTCTGAAACCATGCTCAGGAACAAAAATGCGGACAACATTGATTTTATTTTCGAGCAGGATATCTAAGATAGATTTTCCATCGACAACGGAAGTTTGGTTGATAATTAGGGCTACCCTTTTATCTTTAAGTAAAGGCAGGTATTCGTTTGTCTTTACTGCACCTGGTCTGATACTGGAATCGAAAAACCCGAATGCAAGGGAATTTATAGGAAGTAAGAGGACAAGGAATATTATTACAAATGAGAGAGATTTTTTGTTCATATAGCTAAGGTAAGGAAGAGAAGATTATTTTTCGGAAAATTCGGAAGTTTGTTTTGTCAAATCCAATCCATATTATGATTTCAAAACAAAAAAATAAGGCTACTTGTTTTGAAAACAAATAGCCTTAAAAATATCAAATTGAATTATTTTTTTGGATTTACCTTGATGATTACCCTGCGGTTTTTGGCACGGCCTTCACGGGTAGTATTAGGTGCTATTGGTGCTTTTACACCATGTCCTTCAGCGATGATGGCTTTAGGATTAACACCTTTATTTACCAGGTATTTTTTAACTGCAACAGCCCTTTTCTTTGATAATACCTTGTTGTGAGCTTTCGTACCGGTATTGTCGGTATAACCATGAACCTCAATAGTTGCATTCTCATTCTTTTTGGCAACATCAATAGTTTCCTTAAGTATAGGCACTTCTGATTTTTTGATTGTAGCCTTATCCACATCAAATAATACTGGTGCAATCTCTTCTTCCTCTTCTGGCTCTTCCTTTATAACAGGAGCTGGGATTGGTTTTGAAACTGGTTCTGCCACTGGTTCCGGTTCCATAGGCAAAGTGTCTATTGGCTGTACTACAGCAGGAGTTTTAGGTTTGCCTAAGAAGAAACGAAGACCAACTGAAACACCCAAATTGTGGTTTACGGCCTTACTGATGCTCTTAGTAACAGAACTATAATCACCAACCTTATTAGTAAGCATGTACCCATTATTGACATCATTACTAAAGCCCTGGTAGATATATAATAGACCGAAATTAAGAGCAACTTTATTTGAGAAATAATAGCTAAACTCTGGTCTTGCAATAAATCCAAGAGACATGGTCTTGTAAGAAGT
>CANGSR010000142.1 GCA_947456055.1 Chitinophagaceae bacterium | reverse complement strand
TTAAATTGGCGGTACAACAACCAGGTTGTAAATTATTTATTAATTCTAACATACACTTAATTAATTCAGTTGTAAAAGTCAGGAAACCCGCATTGGGCTGCTATTGTAGCGGAAAGAAGGCACATCAAAGACAAGGGGTTGAATCTTGTCGGAGTAACAGTGACAAACATTAAGACCTTGAGGGTGAGCGGGTGTAAACCTGCGATCAAAAGGTCTTAATGAGTGTCAAATGTGGAGCCGGCGGGAGTCGAACCCGCGTCCAAACATATGCCCAATATGCTTTCTACATGTGTATTCCTTTATTGGTTTTCGGGAATAAGCCGGAAGAGGACAAACCTACTTATTCCCAATCTGCTATGGTTTTCGTCCGGTACCCACAGCGTGCACCAGCTTATCCTGCCTTTTGTTGATTCGGCGGCGGGGACGGCGGCAGACAGCCTTCCCGGCGGCTATAAAGGGTACTTAATCTCTGATTAAGCAGCCATGGCGTAAGAATATTCGCCGTATAGATTTTGGGTATTCAGATTTACGTGCTAATTATCCAACGCACGACATGCTTACACACCCTGCCCTATGCTGTCAAAACCAGTCGGCCCCGGTTTTATTTTTTTTGCTATTTCTAGCTGGGTTGTAATATTTCAATGAGCATCGCAAATCTACTAATAATATACCTACCATAGTGTTAAAGACTATTTATTTTGCCAAACCATGTGTAAGGGTGGCAGATTAGTATCCCCAATTGTCCCTCCATTTTTCTATCTTGCCCTAAATTCCCTGCCATTTGCATTTCCCCTATACCATAGATATTTTCGGTCAGCCTTTGTTGTTTCATGGCCTGGCTGAGTTTGTGGGTATTTTTATTGCCTTCAGGTATTATGTCTACCTCAAGAAAAGACAGGGCGACCCGCTGGAAAAAGAGCAACGGCTCTACGTGATAGCCGGTGCAATATTGGGAGCAGTAATAGGTGCCCGAATAGTAGGTGCCCTAGAAAACTTGCCCCAATGGATGGCTGCACCCAATAAGTGGGTTTATTTCTACGGTAATAAAACCCTGGTAGGTGGCCTGCTTGGCGGTCTGGCTGGGGTGGAGCTCATGAAAAAGATAATAGGCGAGCGGCAAAACACAGGCGACCTGTTTACCTTCCCCCTCCTGTTGGGTATGATTGTAGGGCGTATTGGTTGCTTTTCGGCAGGGATTTATGAGGAGACCTATGGCATGCCCACCCATTTGCCATGGGCTATGGATTTGGGTGATGGCATCCTCCGCCATCCCGTAACCCTGTATGAAATACTGTTTTTAGTAGTTTTATGGATAGTGCTGGTCCGCATTAGCAAAAAATACCCACTGAAACAGGGTAGCCTGTTCAAGTTAATGATGATTGCCTATCTTGTATTCAGGTTCTCACTCGATTTTATAAAACCGGGTTGGCGTTATTGTCTTGGTTTGGGTACTATACAATTGGCTTGCCTGGCGGGGTTGGTATACTATGGCAGGTATATCATAAAGCCAGGGTTGATGCTGGAAAAAGAATAGGCATCTGCAATTTTTTATTTCGTGAAAATAGACTGGTAGGCAGATATTTCTTATTTTAGTTTCGTTGGCGCCGTAGGTGCCAATGGCTTTGTAGAAATGATGGTAGGTGGGGGCTAACTGCTCCATCGGAGCAGCGCATATCCAGGATTTGGACAAAAATTGAGAGCGTATGCAGTCATTTTATTGGCAAAAAAAAACTTGTTGTTTATCCAGGATTCATATTCCTATAAAGAGGAAATATTAATTGCCTAACGCTAAATATCTCCATATCTCACTACCTTTATTCATACAATTCCCTCACATGCCTGTAAGAAAATATACCTATTACGACTTTACCATTAGCCTTTGCCCGGTATGCCTCAAGCGTATCGATGCCAAAATAGTGTTTGAGGAGGGTAAGGTATATATGCTCAAAACCTGTGCCGACCACGGTTTTCATAAAGTGCTGATAGCTACAGATATTGAATACTATAAAAACATACGCAACTATAACAAACCCTCCGAAACCCCACTCAAATTTAATAACAAGGTACACTATGGCTGCCCTTACGATTGTGGCCTGTGTACCGACCACGAGCAACACAGTTGCCTCACCCTCATAGAGATTACCGACCGCTGCAACCTTGCCTGCCCCACCTGCTACGCTATGTCGTCGCCACACTATGGCAGGCACCGCACACTTGAGGAGGTGGAACAGATGCTGGATATTATAGTGGCAAGCGAGGGCCAGCCCGATGTGGTGCAACTAAGCGGTGGTGAACCAACCATACATCCGCAGTTTTTCGAGATACTTGATATAGCTAAGACCAAACCCATAAAGCACCTCATGCTCAATACCAATGGCATAAGAATAGCCAATGACCCCGGTTTTGCTGAGCGCCTGGCTACCTATATGCCCGATTTTGAACTCTACTTGCAGTGGGATTCCTTCAAGCCCCAGGTGCTGGAGGCTATGAGAGGCAAAGACCTTAGCGATGTGCGCCTAAAGGCTATTGAGAAACTAAATGAGCTCAACCTATCTACAACCCTTGTCGTGACCCTGCAAAAGGGGATGAACGACGATGAAATTGGTGCCATAATAGACTATGCACTAAAACAAAGATGTGTGAGGGGGGTAACCTTCCAGCCTGTGCAAATTGCAGGCCGTTTCGATCATGACCCTGATACCAACAGGCTTACCCTCACCGAGGTAAGAGAGGGCATACTCAATCAAACCAATGTATTTAATCCCCATGACATCATACCTGTACCCTGCAACCCCGATGCATTGGCAATGGGTTATGCTCTTAAGCTCAACGGCCAGGTTTTTCCACTTACCCGCTATCTCGACCCTGCAGTGTTGCTCGATAATAGCTCGAAGAATACCATTGTTTATGAGCAGGACACCAAACTGCACGAGCACTTGATTAAGATTTTCAGCACTGGTATATCGGTTGATAAGGTGACAGAAGATATGCACCAATTGCTGTGCTGTCTGCCGCAAATCTATGCCCCCGGACTTACCTACGAAAACCTGTTCCGGGTCATTATAATGAGGTTTATAGATGCTTATGACTTCGATGTAAGGGCCATAAAAAAGTCGTGCGTGCATATAGTGAGTAAAGATGGCCGCATAATACCTTTCGAAACCATGAATTTGTTTTACCGTGAGGATAAAGCAGCTTATCTTGCACAATTATTAGAAACTAAAATATAAAAAACTCTCGAGTATGAAACCAATAATGGGTCTGATATTATTTTCGGGCATAGTGGCCATCCCTATTGGCTTGTGGCTGATTATTACAAGCCGTATGAATAACCAACCTCCGTCCAAAGAGGCCTCCTACTACATTATGTATGGGATAGTTGCCCTCATCATCAGCTTTATTTTATATTCGTGGTAGAAGGATTATCAATAAGTCTATATAGGTATGATTTATTATTTATGGGTGCTTGGTTATATATTATTAGGAGCTGCCATGATTTGTTTTGCTATTAGTTTTTTCATGGGCAAAAGAAAGCTAAAATATGTAGGCTTGATATTGCTATTATCAGGTGCCGTTTCACTTTTGCTTAGTCTTACCTTATGTTCCTATGCATTTAGAATACCCTCCCCTTACCAGAGGTAATTGATTATATGATGTATTCAACATCCTATTCCCACATTCATTATCTTTAAAGAATAAATAGGCGTATTATGAACCCATTAGGTGTAGTTTTATTTATGGGAGCCTCACTGGCTATTATCTTTTCCTTTTTTGTATTCCTGTTCAGTATTGGTAATAAGAACAAACGTTCCCGCAAAATTGCCCTCTATAGCTTGCTCACAGGTGCTATTACCTTGTTAATCAGCTTTACTTTATGCTCTATTTCTTGATTTAAAATTTAACTTTATCCGCAAATAATCAGCCGCAGGGTATGGGAGCTATTCTTACATTATATTTTCTGGCTACGGTTTCATTTTTGTCGGGCGCAATAATAGTTATTACCGCAAGTGGCGATGGTAAGCGCACAGGTTGGTACCTGCTTATTATAGCCCTGTTCCTGGGTATCCTGGGTTTATTGATTTACTCCGCCACTTTTGGCGACCATGGCTTTGGTGATGTTTAATTACCATACTAAAATCACGTTTTATGAAAAAAATACTCAGCCTAATATGCCTCTGCCTGGCATTACATACAGCCACATTTGGCAAGTCAAAAGACGTGCAAGCCATCAACACTATGCTGGCAGCCCAGGTGGTAGAGTGGAATAAAGGAAATGTAGAGGGCTATATGCATGGCTATTGGGAAAGTGATAGCCTGCTGTTCATAGGTTCCAAAGGCCCCAGGTATGGCTACGGTGCCACCTTGAAACGCTATAAAGAAGCCTACCCCGACAAAGACCATATGGGCACCCTAACCAGCACTATAACCCGTATGGATAAGCTATCAGACGAATATTATTTTGTAGTAGGCAAGTGGGAGCTAAAGCGCACCGTAGGCGACCTCAATGGCAGTTATACCCTATTGATCAGGAAAATAAAAGGCACCTGGGTAATTGTTTGTGACCATAGTAGTTGATAAGGGTATAATTATCTCTGGCCGGTATTTTAATTCCGTCCCAGATGGCAGTGGATTTGTAATCCACGAATCCCACCTTCAAACAATTCAATAAGGATTGTTGTCCAAGCTAATGAATGCTATTAAGCTCTTGTGGCGTTAGCACCATTCATCATTAGGAATGCTATTTGGCATTCCCCTATAAACCGCCCCCGTGCATCACTGGCAACCTGCTTTTTCTTCGGGTGAAGCAGCCTCAAAATATGCTAAACAGGAAATGTTATCCCCCAAAGATGTGTTCGGCGGAGACTCAGTCCCGCTAGGATTGCAAGCTTTGTAGGCCCAAAACAATCCCCCACGCCACAGCATCCCGGTAGCGTGTGCAACACCTCCTTAATGCCATTGACTTAAGGATTTCGCAAATTCTCTAAATGTATTTTGATAGCCTTTCGTTTCGTTTGGCGATGCTCATCGCTCTGAGATTGCGCCCTTATATGGCTTTCAAACTCCGAAAATATCCTTTTATTTATTTTTGAATACACTTATTCCCATTGGAATTTACTTAAGTAAATGACATTGGTGAAAACACCAGGAACGGAGAAATTTGGCCTGATGCGGCAAATCACCGACCAAAACCACAACCTGCACATATTGAAGCAGAGGGGCAAAGGCTATTACCACGATATCTATGACAAGCCCGCCGAACTCACCCTCAATCATGTAGCCGGTGTAGCGCAATTGTTGATAGATTTTGTTAGGGAGGTGAAGTGAGGGGGGCTTATTGATTCAAAGTCAATAAATGCTCAATCGATTTAATGAGTTTTTGAGCAGGTAGTATAAGTTCTTTTACTTCGGTTTCATTGAAGGATATCAGGTCTTCGTAATCAGATTTTTGCCTTTTTTCAAATATGAATGTATAGAATTCACCTGAAGCAATATCAATTTTACCTGTTAACACAAAATGCAGACCAAACATTTGTTTTACACCTGCATGCTTTTTTGCTTTTATTTCATTTTGTATCAATAATGCACTTACAGCATAAAAACATGCATAATATAGTCGGTTAACAGCTGTATAGAAAAGTTTATTTTCAACTAAAAATTCAACTTCTATTAAAGTCTCCTTAGCTCGTGTCATTCGGTATTTAATGTAATCTACATTTTCCTGTTGATTCATAACAATACACCCTCATTGTTTACATTTTCATAAAAAGGTGTAACCATATGTTTGTTTTCCCAGCTATCCTTTGTGTAAATCAAAGGACTAATAGAAATCCCATATTGTAGTTCTACAAGAAATAAAGAATAGGTAATCTTCGATTGTTCAGTATAGGATAATTGTTCCTTATCCACTAAAATTAATAAATCAATATCCGACTCTTCTGTTTGCTCCCCTCTGGCATAGGAACCAAATAAAATCAACCTTGCACCCGGTGCAGTAGTTTTCACCGAATTTCTGATTTGGTCGAAAATATTTTCCTTGAGAAGCATAATACAAATATACTAAAATTGTGTGATAATAATAGTGTTTTTTACGCTCCTAATTCAGTTCAATCCTCCCATTTTTCATTTACCGATGGTATTTTAAATCCAAAATATTGTCTAAAAGGAATGGTAAACAATACCAATAAAAATAGTCCGTAGCAATAAAAGGGTAAAGTGCCTATAATACCCAATGTCAAATGGTTAGAAGTATAGCTTTTCAATATTGTGTATAATCCAGATGTTAAGTCCATAAAGGTTGGTTCAGCAGCAATAGTGTCAATAGCCCACATATTGTAACATCCATAAACGCAAATACTGCATAGGATAGCCCAGGTAATTTTGTTGTTTGTTTTTAATAGATATACTAAAACAATCATAAAGTAGATACTATGCAGGCAATAGGATACCTGAAATTTCCTGATGGCATATTCATCAGAAAGTACCAAAAGGAAAAGCAAAGCAACAAGGGTGTTTATGAAATGTTTCATTCCTTATTACAAATTTCCACTTTTTAAATCATTAGAATTGCATGTGTTAAAATAAATGATTGCAGTTAGTGATTCCATTTCCCCACCTCTCCACCTTTACAATTTTTTATCCACATCACTGCATTATTTTACCCCCAAAGGCCTTAACAGCCAACATATTTTGTTGTTTAATTTTGTATTTTCGTTATCTTTGTAGAGTTAGGTTTTTGTTCAATATTTGATTAAATAATCATATATCTGATTGGCTTTACCTATCTTTCCTCTTAGCAGATAAATATTTCGGTTATAGAATAATATGAGTACTGAAAACGAAGTTTTGGAAGTAATACCCGCTGAATATGGTGCGGATAGTATACAAGTATTGGAAGGATTGGAAGCGGTGCGTAAGCGCCCTTCAATGTATATAGGCGATATTGGTGTTAAGGGCCTTCACCACCTGGTTTATGAGGTAGTTGATAATTCTATCGATGAGGCACTGGCAGGGTATTGTAAAAATATCAAGGTTACCATTCATGTTGATAATTCAATAAGCGTTGTTGATGATGGCCGTGGTATCCCTACAGGTATCAATGCCAAGGAAGGTGTTTCGGCCCTGCAAATGGTAATGACCCTGCTGCATGCCGGTGGTAAGTTTGATAAGGACAGTTATAAGGTATCGGGTGGTTTGCATGGTGTGGGTGTGAGTTGCGTTAACGCATTAAGTACCCACCTGCATGTGGTAGTAAGGCGCGAGGGTAAAACCTTTGAGCAGGAATACCAGAAAGGTGTGCCTATGTACCTGGTACGTGAAACTGGTGTTGATTCAACTGATACCGGAACTACTGTTCACTTCACCCCCGATAATACCATTTTTAAGGATACGGTTTATAAAAGGGAAATCCTGGCTGGCCGTTTGCGTGAGCTCAGCTACCTGAATAAGGGTATAAGGATTATCCTGATTGACGAGCGTGAACTCACCGAAGCCGGCCAACTGGCAATGGAAGAGTATTACAGCGAGGGTGGTATTGTAGAGTTTGTAGAAATGCTCGATAATACCGCTAAGCGCGAACCATTGCTTAGCCAGGCAATATTTGTAGAAGCACACGATAAGGAAACCAATGTAGCTGTAGATGTGGCCCTGAGCTACAACAGTTCTTACAACGAGCACATTTTTTCTTACGTAAATAATATCAATACCATTGAGGGCGGTACCCACGTTGCAGGTTTCCGCAGGGCTATTACCAGGGTGTTTAAGTCTTATGGCGATAAGAACAAGCTGTTTGAAAAAGCCAAGGTTGAAATTACGGGTGATGACTTCCGCGAGGGTCTTACAGCTATTATTTCAGTAAAGGTACCTGAGCCGCAGTTTGAAGGCCAGACCAAAACCAAGCTGGGTAATAATGACGTAATGGGCGTGGTGGACGTATGTGTGAGCCGTGTATTAGAAGCATTCCTTGAGGAACACCCCAAGGATGCCAAAATGATTATCGACAAGGTAATATTGGCGGCACAGGCCCGTGCCGCTGCACGCAAAGCACGTGAAATGGTGCAGCGTAAAAGTGTACTGACCGGTGGTGGTATGCCTGGCAAACTGGCCGATTGCTCTGAAAGAGACCCGTTCAAATGTGAGCTATACTTGGTGGAAGGAGATTCGGCGGGTGGTACTGCTAAGCAGGGCCGCAACCGTAACTACCAGGCAATTCTTCCGCTCAGGGGTAAAATCCTGAACGTAGAAAAAGCTCAGGAATATAAAATATACGAGAACGAGGAAATCAAGAATATGTTTACCGCCCTTGGCGTAAGCATAGGTACCCCTGAAGACCCCAAACAATTGAACCTTACCAAACTGCGCTACCACAAAATCATCATCATGACCGATGCCGATGTGGATGGTTCGCACATTGCCACTTTGATACTTACCTTCTTCTACCGATACATGAAGGACCTGGTTTTGCAGGGTTATGTATACCTGGCACAGCCACCTCTATACCTGGTAAAGAAAGGCAAGGAAGGTGTATATGCATGGACAGAGGAAGACCGCCTTGCTGCGGTAGCCAAACTGGCCAATGGCAGGGAAGACACTGTATCTATACAGCGATACAAAGGTCTTGGAGAAATGAACGCCGAGCAATTGTGGGATACTACAATGAACCCCGATACCCGCACCCTAAAAAGTGTGACAATAGAAAGTGATACATATGCCAACGAGATATTCTCAATGCTGATGGGCGATGAGGTTCCCCCTCGCCGCCAGTTTATTGAGAGCCATGCCAAGTATGCCAAAATTGATATTTAGTATCAGGCAGGCTTTGTAGGTGAATAGGTTAATGAAAATCAGCAAACAGAAATCTTTATTGTACTGTTTGCTGATTTTTGTTTTTAACCGGGTCATCTAAAAATAACAGTAAGCCTGAAAGGCTTCAATATGAATAGCCGCCGGTGAAACCGGCGGTAAGCAACCCCCCAAAACAGTAACATCGAAGGTGTTGAATGTTGGTGAAAATACACATACTTCTATATATTGAATACTAACAAGTAATTACAATCCCAAAATCAAACTTTCTTCGTAATTTTCGCAAAAAAATCTATATGCAAAAGAAACTCCCTTTACTGCTTTTTGTTCTCCTAATTTCAGTTTATGCTAAATCACAGCAATTTACCTCTCGTAACAATTTACCTATTGGAGCTAGTCAAAGCCGCCAACATAGGGTTACTACGGTGGGATCAATCACTGGTTTAGCCACAATTTGCTCCACCGATACAACCGTACTATCAGACTCCACAGCTGGTGGTATCTGGACCAGCAGCGATACAGCCATAGCTACAATTGATTCTTTTTCAGGTACATTAAGGGCAGTATCAAGCGGTTCTGCCATTATAACATATACCGCAACTAGTGGCATTGCCACCACTACAGTTACAATCCATCCAACCCCTACATTGAGCAGTTCGCCAAATCCCCCAGCAATATGTAGCGGAACTCCGTTTGTTTATGTGCCAACCAGTGCCACCACTGGTACTACATTTATGTGGAGCAGGGCGGTGGTAAGTGGCCTGTCAAATCCGTATGGAGTAGGTACAGGAACTATAAATGAAGTATTGGTCAATACCACAAATATGTATCAATATGCCTACTATATTTATACACTTTACACAGCCTATTGCACCAATTTGGTGCATGTAAGCGTTATGGTAAATCCGAAGCCAACCTTATCTAGTACACTAACTCCTCCCAATATATGTGATAGCAATATCTTTAGTTATTTACCTTCAAGCTCTGTAGCAGCCACTACTTTTACCTGGACACGAGGCACTTTTACCGGTCTGGTAAATCCAGCATCATCTGGCACCGGTAACCCAAATGAGCAATTGATTACTAATGTAACCACACCTGTAGGGGTAATCTATGTTTACACCCTCAATGCAAGTGGTTGCACCAATATGCAAAATATTGGGGTAAATGTAAACCCATGTTGGGCTACAGGTATCAATATTATTGCCGATGATGAAATGGCTGATATTTACCCAAACCCATCAAATGGCGAGTTCACCATCCACCTGGCTAATGCAAACCACAACCCAGCTACCATAGAAATCTACAATATTACCGGTAGCAAAGTCCTCGCTACCCAAACCACCAATTCGGAAATCACTATTTCAAACGATAACCTCACACTAGGTATGTACTTCTGTAAAATAGCTGTTGGGGATAGGGTGGTGATGAGGAAGGTGGTGGTGGAGTAGATACATGGTTAACCACTAAATTTGCTTAATAAAAACTTGTTACAGATATGGTTACTAAAAAGATAGATAAGTATGCTGGTTACAGGTATGAAATTGTAACACCGGAAGAACTTAGAGAAGCTAATTGGCTTATTGAACAGGGCGACTTTAAGGATATGGAAGCCTATATTGATTTTGCGACAAAAGTTGAAATCAAAATGCAGAAAAAAACAGAGGCTGATAAAAAACGTAAAGCTGCACTAAGGAAGCAGAGAAGAGAGGCACATAAGACTGATAAAGCCGCTTAAAATATTTTACATACCATATTTACATCCATTGATACCCATCAATGGATTTTTTGTTTTTAGCAGGTTCACTCCACATTTATTACATTTCACCGCAAATGAATAGGTAAGCTAAAATTTGGTAGCGAGATTTGAGGTATAAAATCAGAATTATGAAACAACCTAAAAAAATGCTACTGCTATTATTGTTCTCCTACCTCATAGTGATAGGGGTGAATTTTGCAGGCAATTACCAATCTTTCTTTAATGGCAACTGGCAACTTAGTGTTTATTTTTCACTTGGAATGACTACTTACGGGTGGTTGTTTTTCATGGGTCTTCATTATGTTATTTTTCGTCATTTGAAATGGAGCGATAAGCCTACTTCCAGTATTTTGATAGCGGCATCTGTTTTTGCTGTGGGTGGTGCATTGATGATGTTAATGGGGATGAAGGGGATGGTCTACTTTTTCCACTTTCAAGAACAATCAAACAGCGAATATGTGAACAATTGCGTTTCATCGGCATTATTTAGTATGGTATTCGGTATGATGGTAACCGGGCAACATGTATTAATGAACCTCAAAAAAAGCATTGAAGAGAATGAGCGCATGAAGCAGGAAATGATACAAAGCCAATATGAAACCCTTAAAAACCAGGTCAACCCGCATTTTCTATTCAATTCGCTCAATACTCTTGCTACTATTATCCCAACCCAACCTGCCGTGGCGGTCGATTTTGTAGAGCAGATGTCGAAAGTGTTCAGGTATTCGCTACAACACAGCAACCAGAATACAATAGAGCTTGGTACCGAACTAAAAGTTGTAAAATCCTACCTCTTCCTTAATGAACAGCGCTATGATGGCAAGTTGAAGGTAGCCATCAACCTGCCTGACACTGTTTTGGAAAAGAAAATCATTACAC